>JACDAR010000038.1 GCA_013695335.1 Rubrobacter sp. | reverse complement strand
GAGATGGGCGGCAAGAACCCGTACGTGGTAATGGAAGACGCCGATCTCACCGACGCCGCACAGAAGGTGGCCTTCAGCGCGTTCGGATACGCGGGCCAGAAATGTACCGCCACCAGCCGCGCCGTCGTGGTCGAGAGCGTCTACGACGAGTTCATCGAGGAGCTGAAGAGCGCCACCGAGGCGACCAAATTCGGGGACGTGTTCGACGATGACACAGCGGCAGGCCCCGTCGTCAACAAGAGCCAGTACGACGACATCCTGGCAGCCATCGAGACGGCAAAGAAGGACGGGCGTGTGGTCGTGGACGGCGGCGCGACCGGACAAGAGGACGACGGGTACTTCATCTCGCCGGTCATCGTCGCTGACGTGGACAACGCTTCGGAGACGGCGCAGGAGGAGATCTTCGGTCCCGTCCTCGCCGTTATAAAGGCCCGCGACTTCGACCACGCCGTGGAGATCGCCAACGACACCCGCTACGGCCTGACCGCCGGCCTTGCGACCCGCTCTCTGCGCTACACCCACGAGTTCGCCGAGCGCTCCGAGGTCGGCATCGTCAACGTCAACACGCCGACCGCTGGCGTCGAGTTCCAGGTGCCTTTCGGGGGCATCAAGGAATCAGGCGTCGGCCCCAAGGAGCAGGGCAAGGCTGGCCTCGATTTCTACTCCACGTGGAAAACCGTAGCCATCAGGGCGGTGTAGGAGCGTAGCCGATGCGCGCGACAGGCTTCACCCACGTCAGCATCAGCGCCAGGGACCTTGATGAGTCAGTCCGGTTCTACGAGGACTTCTTCGGCATGGAGGAGGTTCCCTCGCCGGAGTTCTCCAGCCCGGTGCGATGGCTGCGGGTCGGCAACCTGCAGTTGCACCTCTTCCTCGACGAGAGTCCGGCCCCTGACAGGCACCACTTCGCGCTCGACGTGGATGATTTCGAGGCAGCGTATTTGAAGGCGCGGAAATGGGGCGTCCAGGTGGCCTCTGGCAACTATTCGACAGTGCGCGAGTTGCCCGGCGGTGAGGCGCAGATGTACATAAACGATCCGGCAGGGAACCTCGTGGAGATCAACGGCCGCGACGCCGCCGCTCTCGACCCGGCGGTGATCGGAGAGACGCGCAAGGTCAGCGGTCCCGCGGACGCGGTCCTGTATATGTCATCGGAGAAGGAGGGGATCCATCGTGGATGAGCTGGATATGCAGGCCGTCGCGGATATGGGGTTGCCGGATCAGGCGATAGACTCGGGGGAGATACCGTGGGTCCCGCAGGGGGAGCGGGTTTGGTTCAAGCCGCTGCGCTTCGACCTTGCGACGGGGCGTTGGATCAACCTTCTCCACGTCCAGGGCGGCGGGAAGGTCAACCGCCACCGCCATACCGGCGGTCAGGTCATGGGCTACTGCATCGAAGGCTCCTGGCACTACCTCGAACGCGACTGGGTCGCCAAACCCGGCACCCTCATCTACGAACCGCCAGGCGACATCCACACCCTCGTCGTGGACGAGGAAGCCGGCTACATGGTCACGCTCTTCGTCCTCGAAGGAACCGTCCAGTACATAGACGATGATGACAACCTGATCTACCAGGACGACGTTTTCTCCAAGCTGGAGCGATATCTGAAGCACTGCGAGGAGCAGGGCATCGAACCGCAGGATCTCCGCTACTAATGCCTGTCCTCGACGACTTCCGCCTCGACGGCAATGTAGCCCTCGTCACCGGCGCAGCCCGAGGACTCGGGCAGGGCATCGCCACGGGCCTGGCCGAAGCCGGAGCCGATGTCGTAGCCCTGGATATCCTCCCCGTGGACGAAACGGGAGAGAAGATCACAGCCCTCGACCGCCGATTCCATGCCATGAACCGGAACCTGCTCGAGACGAAGGCGACGCAGGCGGCGGAGATAGTGGACGAATGCGTCACCGAACTAGGCCGCCTCGATATCCTGGTCAACAACGCCGGAATCATCCGCCGCGCCCCATCCCTCGAATTCTCAGAGGATGATTGGGAAGACGTGGTGAGCATCAACCTCTCCGCCGCTTTCTATCTTTCGCAGGCTGCGGCCCGTCATTATGGGGAGCGGGGTGGCGGGGGCAAGATCATAAATACCGCTTCCGTCCTCTCATACGAAGGCGGAATCACCGTACCCTCATATGCAGCGACCAAGGCAGGCATCGCAAACCTGACAAGGGCACTGGCAAACGAGTGGGCGCCTCTTGGTATCAACGTAAACGCCATAGCGCCAAGCTACTTCACCACGGAGCTTACTGGCGCAATCCGGGGCGACCCTGCGCGAAGCGACGCGCTTCTGGCGCGCATACCGGCAGGACGCTACGGTGAGCCGGAGGATCTCAGTGGCGCTGTGGTTCTGCTCTCATCGGCGGCAGGGGATTTCATCCACGGTACGATCCTGCCCGTTGATGGCGGTTGGCTCGGACGCTGACGATGTAGAATTGGCGGATGGTCGCTTCGTGGCCCAGGCGGCAAGGCACATCGGCCGGACCAGGACGTCCGGCTAGCCGCGATTGCGTCTGTCGTCTTTCCGGATCGGGGAGCTATGTCGTCGGTCTCTGAAGGCTCCAGGCCCGAGGACGAAAGGCTTCCTTCGGGCGTTCCGGCCGAGCCAGAGGTCAATCGGGCAGAACCCAAAGATGATACTCGGGAAGCATCAGCCCGTCCCTTATTGAGCTGGGGCATGATCCTGTGGGGCGTGTTCATAGTCGTCTTCTCGCGGGGGTTCGCCGAAATCTCGAATTACTGGTGGCTCATCCTGATCTTCGGCCTGGTAGTGCCCCTGATCTCAGGCGCCCAATCATTACTGACCGCAAGGGGTGATCGCCAGCGTGAGATCCCCCAGCCCACGAACCGGGCAGACGACAAGCAGCGGCAATTATTGGAGGCGCTCGCCCGAGACGGCGAGTTGACCTCGACGATGGCTGCCCTGCGTACCGAACTAACGGTCGAGGAGGCGGCGGAGCTACTCGAAGGGCTCGCTGGCAAGGGACATCTGCGGGTGTCAGCCCGCGAGGGCGCGATGGTGTACGCGCTCCTGGAACGGGACCGCCACGAGTTGCTGAACGCTTCGGACGTAGCGGCGGATGAACCCGAAGAGGAAGCGGTTCTCGCCGAGCCGCTGAGCCAGCGCGAACACGAAGTCCTCGGGTTGCTCGCTTCGGGCAGGTCGAACGGTGAGATCGCCCGCGACCTGCACGTGACGGTCGGCACCGTCAAGGCCCACGCGAGCAACATCTACCGCAAGCTCGGGGCGAAAGGCCGCGCCGATGCCGTCTTCAAAGCCAGGAAGCTGAACCTGCTCGGCTAGCGCGTGCAGCGCTTCCCAACCGTGTATTTCCGAAGCGTTGCGCCAGTTTATGACCTAATAGGCGCGAAATATGCGCCTCGATTCTACTTTCCTTCTACCTTGGTCGGATGCCAGTTGGACCGGATTAGGTATAGGTTTGACCATGTAAACGACGCTGGCCGTTCGGGAAAGGAGTTTCCATGACCGCGATCACACCCAACAGCCGCAACGCCCTGACGACGGTGTTCGGCATCCTCGCCGCCCT
>JACDAR010000025.1 GCA_013695335.1 Rubrobacter sp. | reverse complement strand
CGCCAGCGACGCCCTTCCTGACGCCTGATTTGGCATCCTCTTGCCCCCGCTGCCGACCGCCGGAGCGCCGCTCGAAGCTGGTCGCCTCCGCGCACCGGTGGACTGTCTTCTCGTTTGCGTCGGCCCCTAGGAAGGAGAAGACGCCCCCGAACACTTTCTCCGGGCGCTCCAGCAGATCCTCGTAGCGCAGTTCGGTGTAGTTTCCGCCGAGGAGACCGCGGCCGTCGCGGCGGGCAGCGGATACCCTTGAACCCCATATCTCCGCCACGTGCCGCAGCCGCTTCTCCGTGAACAGGCTCTCGCCCGAGGTCCCGAAGGATGTTGGGTCCTTCCAGTAGCGGTCGCGCTTCTCCGTCTCCTCCGCGGAGAAGCGCCGGACGCCGCCCCTGTCTGAGGCGCGCTTCCAGTTGTGGTGGATCAGGGATACCGCAGCGTCCCGCCCGTCCCGCACCAGGTGGACCACCTTCGCATCAGGGAAGAGGTCGGCTATCTCCACGATGATCGTGTCGCTGCTGAGGGGTGTCTTGTCCCCGACCATCCGCTTGCCGCTCGCCGATAGCTTCGCCCTCAGGAAATATCCAGCCGCGAGGCGGGTCAGGTTCTTGAGGTGCTCCTCCGCGTCGTCGTCCCGCGACCACACCGAACGCTCCACCCACATCTTCAGGTACTCGTCTTCGGCCAGCGCGTTGTAAAGCGAGGCAGGCTGGAGCTTCTGCTTCGTGGTCTCCGCGCTGGTCTCCATGCCCTTGAAGTGTTCGCGGCGCATCCCACGGTCGAAGAATCGGCCTTCGCCCCGACACAGCACCTCGGGGTGAGCATCGAGCGTCTCCATGAGCCACGTCGTCCCTGACTTCGGGAACCCGACGACGAAGAAGATCCGCGATTCCTGACCATCAGCGTCCCTGAACCCGGACAGCTCTCCGGCGGACAGAGATACATCACCGCGCCGCCACAGACGGCTAACGGCCTTCGGATCCCTCACTACAGCCTTCACGCCGCGCGCTATCCTGGATTTTCTGGATGCTGGACTACCGCCGGACGCCAACGCCTACCTCCCGACTGAAACATGATCCAAACCGCGCATATGGTCTCACAAAAATTTCGGCGTGATAAGACATCGCTCTATCCATGCGGAACAGAAACGCCCTCGTGGTCCAGATACTCAGCCAGCGCCTCCCGCCAATGCCGGAGTTGCGGGCTGCCGAGGCTGGAGAGAACCCCGTTGGCCGGACGCGGCGCCGGGAGCGGAAATTCGGCTGTGGAAACCGGCGTCATCCGAACCTCCGTACCGGAGAGGCGCATTATCTCCAGCGTGAACTCGTACCAGGAGCAGGAGCCGGAGTTGGTGAGATGGTAGAGGCCGTACTCTCTGGCTTCCACGATCTGGGCTATCCCTTCCGCGAGATCCCTGGCCCAGGTTGGGGAGACGAATTCGTCGTCTTTCACCCGGATCTCACCCCTCTCTCGCCCGAGACGCAGCATGGTCCGCACGATGTTTCCGCCCTCACCGTACACCCCGGCCGTCCTCACGACGTACCAGCGATGACATAGCCGCATCACGTACTCGTCACCCGCCAGCTTGGTCCGACCGTAAACGCCGAGCGGGTTCGGGGGATCGAAGGGTTCGTATGGTCGGCCGAGCTTCCCGTCGAAGACGTAGTTGGTCCCGACTTGCAGGAGTTCGCAATCAGCCCGCTCGCAGGCGACCGCCAGGTTGCGCGGCCCGACGGCGTTGGCAGCGTAGGCTGCTTCGACCTCCGTCTCGGCGGCGTCCACGCCGGTGAAGGCTGCGGCGTTTATCACGAGGTCCGGTGAATGCTGTTCGACTGTCTGTTCGACGGCCCGTGAATCGGTGATGTCTAGGTCTGTACGGGCCAGGGGAATCACTTCGTGATCCCTCTGCGGCAGGAGGCGTGAGAGTTCGAGTCCTAGCTGGCCGCCAGCGCCCGTGAGGAGGATTTTCACGTGGTCTCCCGCGAACTGGGGGGCGTCCGGAGCCAGGCCCACGTCCTGGCTATGCCTTCGGATAATTTCGTGCGCGGCCTCCAGCCTAGTTCCCGCTCAGCCAGGCCAATGTCGAGCACGCTGGCTGGCACGTCCAGGGCGCGGGCTGGCAGGTACTCGACATCAGGACTCTCTCTCGTGGCCTGGGAGATGAGATCCAGGATCTCGTCCACCGAAACCCCGCGCCCGCTGCCAACGTTGAAGACTCGATGCTCAGTTTCCACCTCGGCGGCGAGCTCCATGGCGTCCATCAGGTCGGAGACGTAGAGGTAGTCACGGATCACACCCCCATCGCCCCACACGGTTATGGACCTCCCCTCCCGCACCCGCTCCAGGAACACGCTGATGACGCCCTGTTGTCCCGCTGGATCTTGATATGGACCATAGGCGTTGGAGATGCGGAGGGTCGTGTAGTCGAGGCCGTGGAGATGGTGGAAGAGGTTCAGGTACTTCTCGATGGCGAGCTTCACGATGCCGTAGGAGGAGATCGGCTCCTTCGGATGCCCCTCCGTCACCGGCAGGAACTCTGGCGGCCCGTAGACCGTCCCGCCAGAGGATGGAAAGATGACTTTCCGCACCCCGGCCTCCACGCAGGCTTCGAGAAGCTGGATGGTATCCACCAGATTCGAGCGAACATCGAAGATGGGATCGTCGTTCGAGGTTTTGGGAAGCGTCGTGCTAACGAGATGGAACACTACCTCCACCCCATCCAGCGCCCCCCTGACGAGGCCGTGGTTCCCGAGTTCCCCCTCCACGAACTCAGCGCCGGCCGGAGTCCCCCGAAACCTGTTCGGGTTGCGGCCGTAGATCCGCACGGAATGGTCTCTTTCGAGCAGGCGTTCCACCAGATGCGTGCCGATGAACCCGCCGCCCCCGATCACCAGGCTCTTCATGGCGAGTCCGGGTGGAGGGATCGTTGCTCGTGTTCTTCGTGAGTCGTGGGGAAGGCCCGGATCCCGGCTCTGCGTCCGACAGGGCGGTGATCCACGGGCTCCGGTGTCATTTCTTTCCCCGCTGCACGAGGCTATTGTAGAGAGCCAGGAGCTCCTCCGCGTTCTCCTCCACGGTTTTGACAGGCCCGATACCGTCCCGCAACCGCCCGGCCAAACCCGGTTCTCCGGCCAGACGTTCCAGGCAGCGAGACAACGCCGCAGCATCCTCCAGCGGGAAGAGTAGTCCGTTCTTCTCGTGCTCCACGACTTCGGAGAGGCCGCCGAGGTCTGTGGCGATGACTGGGACTCCTGCGGAGAAGGCCGAGTAAACGACGAGCGGGGTGTTCTCGTACCAGCGTGATGGAACCACCAGCGCGTCCATATCGGCGAGGACGCCCCCGATCTCCTCTGGCGGGAAAGTCCCCCGGAATGAGATTCCGGGATCGTCCCCGGCCAGCCGCCGCAGCTTCGCCTCGAACCCATCGAAACCCCGGTCGCTGCCGTAGATCGCGAGCGTCGCGCCCGAATCCTGGGGAAGATTTCGGAAAGCCTGGATCAGGAGGTCGCATCCCTTGTGCGGCCCCAACGTCCCGATGAACCCGAACCTGAAGCCTGATGATTTCTTCTCGTCACGGACAGGCCGGACGACGTTCGTGGTGTCTATCCCGTAGTGGGAGACCTCCACGATATCAGGGCGCACCCCGTTGCGGACGAGCATGTTCCTCGTTAGCCGGGTCGGGGCGATGACGTGATCCAGGGTATTCACCCGCTCCTTTATGTACGCCGGACGCCCAGAGAGATCCCGCACCTGCCGCACCGGGAGCGGTTTCGGAAGACGCGGAACACGTGAGATGGCATCCGAGGCGCGAAGGACGGGGGCTGGGACACGCTGAACGAGCCGAGCCGCCCGCGAGGCAGGCTGGCGGGAAGCCAGGCACCTGAGGCAATGCCCAGGGTCGGGGCCTGAGCACATCGAGGCGTCGTGACGGCGCAGGTCAACGACGGGGCAAACTGCCCAGAAATCCGTGGCCGTGTACACGGTGGGCACGCCCGACGCACGCGCCACGGGGATGGCGTCGGCCGTGAGCCCCTGGAGGTGCATGAAGTGGACCACGTCTGGGCGAAAGTCGCGGAGATAGTCGCCGAAGGCATCTGCCATTTCCGGGCTGGCGTAGTTGAGGCGGAAAGGGCGGGAGAGGGATTCCGCGGGCCTTCCGAGGCGGCGCACGGGCACGCCCTCGAAATCGTAGTCCTCTATGCCGCCTGCCGGGAGGTCCGTGATCGGGGCGCTCCGCTTCGCGGCGAAGACCCTGGCGTCGTGGCCGGAGGCGCGCATGGCGTGGGCGAGCCCGAGGGTGAGCACCTCGGTGCCAGCCCTGTGTTCGGGGAAGAACTGGTGCGCGGCGAACAGAACCCTCACGGGCGCGGCGTTTTCTCGACGATGTCCATACTCGGAAGGTAATCGTAGCAGCGGGACGGTATCCCGGAATTCTAGTCACCCGTTGGTTGTTACGGTAAACTTCCCGGAGCCCGAAGCCACATGGGCCGATGCCGTAACGGAGTCCAGGAGAGGAAGGGCGTTGTCCGCCAGCGCGTCCAAAGCCAGCCAAGGGTCGCTCGGACCCGTATCCAATGCCATCTCCCGCATCTACGATCAGCGGTGGTTGATCGGCTACTTCGTGCAGCGCGATCTCTCCAAGAGCTATCGCGGCTCTTTTCTCGGGTTCGCGTGGGCTTTCCTCGGGCCGCTCGTGATGATCTCTCTGTACACCCTGATCTTCTCGGAGTTAGTCGGGTTGCGTGTGGGCCGTGAGGTCGCGGGCAACGACAACCTCAACTACGGCCTGTATATCTACTGCGCGGTCCTGCCTTTCTCGGCGTTCTCCGAGTCGCTCACCCAGTCCACGAACATTATCCGCCGCAACTCGACGCTTGTGCAGAAGATGATCTTCCCCGTCGAGATACTGCCCCTGACGGCCACGATCACGTCCATGGCCGACAAGTTGCTCGGGCTCGGGGTGCTCGCGGCTGTCCTCGCGTTCCTCGGCTACGTGTTGCAGTGGGAAGGGTACGGACTGCACTGGACGCTCGTGCTGTTGCCGGCGCTCATCTTCATCCAGTTAATCTTCATCACAGGCTTGAGCTACATATTCACCGTGATAGGGGCATACCTGCCTGACGTGAGGGAGACGCTGCGGGCTTTCGTGCGGGCGATGTTCTTCTTCACCCCGATCATCTGGCCCGTAAGCCGGGTGGAGGGTACGAAGTTCGAGTGGGTCCTCACCTACAACCCGATGGCCTACGTGGTCCAGTCGTACCGGGATTTGATCATCAACGGCGAAGTGCCTGATCTGGCGCCCACCCTCCGGTTTACGTTGCTCTCGGTGGTGCTGCTTGCCGTCGGCTTCGCGCTCTTCCAACGGGTCAAGAAACAGTTTGCGGACCTGATCTGATGCCTTCCGTAGTACGTCTCGAAGGCGTCTCCAAGAGCTACAGGATGTACGACCGTCCGATAGACCGGCTGAAGGAGGCGGTGAGCTTCGGCAGGATCAAACGCGGTCGTGATTTCTGGGCGCTCAAGGACATCAACCTCGAAGTGGAACCCGGCGCCACCCTGGGCGTCCTGGGCCGCAACGGGGCTGGCAAGAGCACGTTGTTGCAGGTCGTCTCTGGCGTTCTGCAGCCCACTTCGGGGACCGTGGAGACCGTTGGTCAGGTGGTGCTGCTCCAGATCGGCGCCGGGGTCAACCCGGACTTCACGGGACGCGAGAACGTGATGCTAAACGGCCTGATGCTCGGCATACCCCGAGACAAGCTGCTGGACCGCTTCGCGGAGATAGAAGCCTTCGCGGACATCGGTGAGTTCATGGACCAGCCTGTCAGAACCTATTCAAGCGGCATGAGGGCTCGCCTGGGTTTCGCGGTGGCGGTTAACGTAGAGCCTGACATCCTGATAGTGGACGAGACCCTCTCCGTCGGGGACGCGGTCTTCAAGGCAATGGGCATCCAGAAGATGCTGGAGCTGAGGGACAGGGGAACCACTATCCTTTTCGTCTCCCACGGTACGGGCATGATCAAGAACTTCTGCAACGAGGCGCTCCTCCTCCACCGCGGGGAGATGCTGTACCGCGGCGGAACCGCCGAGACCCTTGACCGTTATCAGGCGCTGCTCTCCAGCGTCGAAGCCCAGAGAAACAGGCCCACAGACACAGAGTACGAGATCGAGATACAGGATGACGAGGATCTCGAAGGCCCCGCCTTCAAGGAGAACCCGGAGCTTGAGGAGCGGACGCCCGGCCTCAGGCACGGAACCGGGGAAGCCAGGATCATGAGCGTCGAGATCCTGGACGAGAACGAAAAACAGGTGAGGATGGTGGATTCGCTCTCCTCCGTCACCGCCAGGGTCCACCTCCAGTTCGCGGAGGACGTGAAGCGGAGCAACCTGGAGATCACACTTCGCAACAAAGCAGGGCTCGATGTGTTCTCCACCAACACGAACGCCGCGAACGTGCCGCTGAACGGCATGAAGAAGGGCGGGCGTACTATAGTGGACTTCACTTTCGAAGCCTGGTTGCAACCGGGCCAGTACAGCGTGACCGCCGCCGTCTTCTCCCCAAAGGCCAAGAATATGTACCTGGATTGGGTGGACGTGGCAGCGGTCTTCAAGATAGAACGCGCCAGGGACCAGGCCGCCATCCCCGGCCTGGTCCACCTGCCCACCTCCGTCGCGGTCCATGATCCGGACCCCAGGCCCCCAAACGCCTGATACCGCACCCGACGTGCCCATCCGCGTCAGCGTAGTCATCCCCAACTGGAACACCAGAAAATTCCTAGGCCCCTGCCTGCGCTCGCTGCGCGAACAAACGTACAAAGATTTCGAGACGATCCTCGTGGACAGTGGCTCCACAGACGACTCGCTCTCCTTCGTCGCCGAGAACTTCCCCGAGGTCCGCACCATCGCCCTCGGGGAGAACAGGGGCTTCTCCGGCGCCGTGAACGCCGGGATAAGTGCGTCTGAATCCGAGTTGGTGGTCCTGCTCAACAACGACACGGAGCAAGATCCAGCATGGCTGGCGACGCTGGTGCGGGCTGCTGAGGCTTCCCCGAAGGCTGGCTCTTTTGCGAGCAAGCTGCTCGACTTCAACGACCGGCGCGTCCTCGACGGTGCTGGCGACGCCCTGCGCAAGAGTGGGCTCCCCTACCGCCTGGGCCACGGCGAGCGGGATCTCGGGCAGTTCGACAAGCCAACCCCCGTGTTCGGGGCGTGCGCGGCGGCAGCCATGTACAGGCGGGAGATGTTCGAGGAGATAGGACTCTTCGACGAAGATTTCTTCGCCTACTGCGAGGATGGGGATCTCTCGTTCCGCGCCCAGCTCGCCGGATATCCCTGCCTCTACATCCCTGGCGCCGTCGTCTATCACGTCGGGAGCGCCTCGACCGGCGGCAAGCGAAGCCCGACGGCTACGCGCCTTGGTACCCGCAACAGCATATGCCTGCTGGTAAAGAACCTCCCATCCCCGCTCGTGACGGGCATCCTGCCAGCCTTCGTGGCTGGCCAGCTCTCCCGTCTCGCCGTCACGACGCTCACCGGCGTGCTGCCTTCCCACCTGAAGGGCCTCGCGCAAGCGCTGCGCCTGCTCCCGTTGATGCTCCGCAAAAGAAAGCTCATACAGCGCCGGAGACAGGTACCGGTCCCGCACATCAGCAAGCTCCTCGACGATTCCTCCAGCGCGGCGCGGGCGAGCATCAGGCGTAGGATGGGCCA
>JACDAR010000021.1 GCA_013695335.1 Rubrobacter sp. | reverse complement strand
CAGGTCTGGAGCCCCGATCATCGCCGCCACGCGGGAGAAGTCCCCAGGCAGGTTCTCGAAGCGTCCCACGAAGTCCGTCAGGATTTTGCCATCGCCCCTGGGACAGACGACGAGGTGCTGCGAGCGGAAATGGGGGTTCGCCTCCTCGTCCAGGGTGGCGCACACGGCCTCGATGTACTCAGCGAACGTCATGCCCCTGTAGAATCTCCCCTCCGCGTTTGCTGGGCTGAGATCCGGCCCCTCATAATCGCCTTTCCCAGCAACCTTCTGGAAGTACAGCGAGACGAGCCGGTCCCACGGGTTGCGGACGAAGGCGAACTTGAAGTAGTCCCGGTATCTACCCTCATCCAGCCTCTTGACGAAGCGCGCGCGGCGGATCTGATACTCCGAACCGTCGAAGATTCCGTGGATCTTCAAGATCCGGGAGCCATCCCGCAGCGTCCCCTCGTATGGCGCGGTATCGAGGTCGAAGAACGGCAGAAGCGCGGTCTTGATGCTCGAACATGCGGCTTTCTGCACTATGAAGTAAACGAAGCGATGCTCGTCTGAGACTATGTAGAGTGGCTGTGGCTTCAGGCGTGTTCCAGTCTGCGGCACGTTTCAATCCTAACGTGGAAGCCGCTGGCCCGCCAGACCGCTATCTGAATTCGGGAACAGGATGGTCGAAGCGGCAGCCTGCTTCCCATTCGGAGCGCTGGTTTCCGTGGGCGGGGATGCCCCCTGAGTCTTTGATCATGCGCGCCAGGTGCATGAGGTTCCAGGTCATGAATGTGGTGTTCCTGTTGGTGAAGTCGTTCTCCGGGCCTCCGGAGCCAGGGTCCAGATAAGAGGGACCGGGTCCTGCCTCGCCGATCCAACCGGCGTCAGCCTGCGGTGGGATCGCGTATCCCAGGTGTTGCAGCGAGTACAGGATGTTCATGGAGCAGTGCTTGACCCCATCCTCGTTGCCGGTTATGAGGCAGCCGCCCACGCCCCCGTAGTAGGCGTACTGGCCCACTTCGTTGAGATCGCTGGACGTGGAATAGAGGCGTTCGATCACCTTGGTGCAGACCGACGATTTCTCGCCGAGCCAGATCGGGGAGCTTATAACGAGGATGTTCGCATCCTTGACCTTCTCGTAGATCTCGGGCCAGTCGTCCTTCTCCCATCCGTGTTCCTTCATGTCAGGCCAGACGCCGTAGGCGATGTCGTGATCCACAGGACGCAGTTCCTCGACCGAGACCCCGTTCTTCTCCATGATCGCCCGCGATATCCTGACCAACCCCTCCGTGTGCGACAGCTCCGGCGAACGCTTGAGCGTACAGTTCAGAAAGAGCGCGCTGAGGCCGGAAAAGTCCCAGCGGCTGGTTTCATCCGTCTCCGGTCGTCCCGTATCAGCGTCCATCACGGCTCCCCGCTTTCCCTCGCCACCTGAACGAGGGAATTATACAGGGCGATTGTGACCGAAGGAGCTATCCGTGCAGGCCGTGGCGACGGTGCCACTCCTCCAGGGATTCCTCGGGATATTCGGGGAAGTGCTTCTCGTTGCCGTTTTCGGGGATCTCGCACCACGGGGCTGCGTAGTTCAGCATCAGGCGCACACGCTCCGGCGGCTTCGGGAGCGGGGTGTCTATCGCCGAGGCGAAAGGATGGATGAGGCCAGGCCACATCGAGTTGAAGAGCCACAGAAAGCTCCCGCAATGCTCGCAGAAGTTGCGCTGGGTCTCGCCGCGATCCTGGGCCTTCACGGCGTAGACGGAGAGGTTCTCCGATCCCTCGACCTCCAAAGCATTCGCGTCTGCGCCGAGGTTGATGGCGTATCCGCCGCCACCAGCCGTCTTGCGGCAGATCGAACAGTAACAAGCCTGATAAGGATAAGGAGTCCCCGACTCCACCCGGAAGCGCACGGACCTACAATGGCACGAACCTTCTAGCAGCATCTGTCTCCTATACCTGGTCTTCGAGACCGCGCTGAAACGCGTTCCATGCGAGGGTGGCGCAGCGGATGCGGGAGGGGAATTGGATCACGCCTTTCAACGCAGCGAGATCGTCCATCTCCGGGAACTCCTTCTCGCCGACCATCATGGCCTTGAACCCGGAGATCTCAGCCTCGACCTCTTCACGACTCTTGCCGACCAGCCGTTCGGTCATCATCGAGGCCGAAGCCTGAGAGATGGAACATCCCCGCCCGGAGAACTTCACGTCCGTTACCCTGTCCCCATCGAATATCGCGTAGACCATAACTTCATCGCCGCACAGGGGGTTGAGAAGGTGTTCGTGAAGGTCGGCGCCCTCGATCTCACCGTGGTTTCTTGGGCGTTTGTAATGGTCCATGATGACCTGGGTGTACAGGTCGCGCATCATGCGAATGCCCCGAAGAACTCGCGCGCCCGCGTCACCGCCGCCACGAACGCATCCACCTCTTCCTCCGTGTTATACAGATAGAAGCTCGCCCGGCTGGTCGCCGCCACGCCGAGGCGGCGTATCAACGGCTGGCAACAGTGATGCCCGCTGCGGATGGCGATCCCCTCCTCGTCCAGAAGTTGCGACAGGTCGTGCGGATGCACCTCCGGCAGATTGAAAGAAAGAATGCCAGTTCGCCCGTCTTCCGGGCCGTAGATCGTAACGTCCTCGACCTCCGAGAGCCGCCGGTACGCGTACTCACCGAGGCGTTGCTCGTGCTCCCTGACGCTCTCCATGCCGAGGTCTTCGAGATAATCCACCGCCGCTCCGAGCCCGATCGCCTGTGCGACGTTCATCGTCCCGGCCTCGAACTTGTGTGGAATATCGTTCCACGTGGAATGGTAGAGGTGGACCTCCCGGATCATCTCCCCCCCGCCCAGAAACGGGTCCATCTCCTCCAGGATCTCGGGCTGGCCCCACAGGAACCCGACGCCCGTCGGCCCGAGCATCTTGTGCCCGCTCGCCGCGAAGAAGTCGCAGCCGAGCTCTTGCACATCCACCGGCAGATGCGGCGCGCTCTGCGCCCCGTCAACGAGCATCAACGCCCCGTTCTCGTGCGCCATCTCCGCCAGCCGCCCGACCGTGTTGACCGTAGCCAGAACGTTCGAGGCGTGGATGCAGGCGACGAGCTTGGTCTTCGGGCCGATCAGGCGTTCCGCTTCATTCAGATCCAGCGTTCCGTCGTCCCGTACCGGGATGAACCGCAGCCTCGCACCGGTCGCCTGCGTCGCGATCTGCCACGGCACGAGGTTCGAGTGATGCTCGGACTCGGTCAAAACTATCTCGTCGCCTTCGCGCAGGTTCTTCCGGCCCCAGGCATAAGCGACGAGGTTTATGGACTCTGTTGTGCCGCGGGTGAACACGAGACCGGTAGCGTCAGCCGCCCCGATAAAACGCGCGACCTTCTCCCGCGCCTCCTCGTATGCGGCAGTGGATTCTTCGGCCAGACGGTGGACACCGCGCTTGATGTTGGCGTTGTGTTGCTCGTAGTGTTCGGTTAGAGCATCTATGACCCGGCGCGGTTTCTGGGAGGTCGCGGCGTTGTCCAGGTAGACGAGCGGTTTGCCGTTCACCTCGCGCCCGAGGATCGGGAATTCGCGCCGTATCTCCGCTACGTCATACATGCCTACCTCCTGCGCCTGCGGCGTCCTTGCACCTTCACCACTTTCGGGTTCATGGCGACGTACACGTTGCCTTCCTCGACCTTGACCTCGTGTTTGGGGACGGGCCTCACGGCGGGCAGACTCTTCGGGTCGCCGCTCTTCACGTCGAAGGTCGCGCCATGCAGCGGACATCTTACGCGGCTGTCCTCGAACTCTCCTTCGGAGAGGTGTGCGAACTGGTGGGTGCAGATGTCCTCGAAGGCATGGAACTCGCCGTCAACATTGCACAGGGCGACGGGCCGGTCCTCTACGGTGTACTGACGGATCTCACCGGGAGAGACCTCGTCCGCCTTCGCTATCTTGTGGAACTCGGCCATAGCTTTTTAAGCTACACGCTCCTCGAAGCCTAGCCCGATCTTGGCTTCGATAGCCCGGTCCAGCTTCTCCTTGAGCTTCCTCAAGGGAATACGGCTCGTGACCTCGCCGAAGAACCCGAACACGACGAGCTTCTCTGCCTCGATGCGCGGGATGCCCCGGCTCATCAGATAGAAAATCTCCACGTCATCGACCTGTCCCGTCGTCGAGCCGTGCGAGCACTTCACGTCGTCGGCCAGAATCTCAAGCCTCGGCAGGCTCACGGCCATCGCGTCCTCGTCGCCTAGGATCAGGTTCCGGTTCGTCTGGTAGGTGTCGGTCTTCTGGGCGCCGGGCTCGACCCGGATCAGGCCGGAGAAGACCGCGAGCGAGTCGTCGCGCACCGCGCCCTTGTACAGAAGGTCGGAATGGGCGTTCGGGGCGAGATGGTCCTGCAGGGTGTGATGGTCGAGGACCTGATCGGAGTCCGCGAAGTACAGCCCGAGCATCTCCGAGTCGCTCCCGGCCTCCGCGAGGCCCGCATCCACGTTGGTACGTGATACCTCGCCGCCGAGCGAGACGACGAGGCTTTTAATGGTTGCATCCTTACCGGCATGGCTGCGGATGTTGTTGAAGTGGAGCACGTTCCGGCCGAAGTTCTGCAACGACACGTAGCGCAGGTTCGCACCCTGTCCGATGAACAACTCCACCGCGCCGTTCGAGAAGGCTTCGTCGTCTTCCTCTGTACCCGTCGAGGCGTACTCGTCGATGTACGTCACCGACGCATTCTCCTCGACCACGACGAGCGTACGCGGCATGATGGAGCCGGTCGTGTCGATCCAACGGTAGCTCTGGATCGGAACCTCCACATCCACCCCGCGCGGCACGTAGAGGAACGTCCCGCCCGCGAACAACGCCGCGTTCAGAGCCGCGAACTTGTCGTAGTCCTCCGGCACCAGCTCGAACAGGCGATCCTTGACGAGATCCTCGTGCTCGCGCAGCGCCGTGTGCAGGTCAGTCAGGATGACGCCCTTCTTCGAGAGCTCGTCGTCCATCTTCACGTAGGAAGTCTCCGAGTTGTGCTGCACGAGCAACGC
>JACDAR010000016.1 GCA_013695335.1 Rubrobacter sp. | reverse complement strand
CGCTTACCTCGCCGTCGAGCGCCACAACGTCTTCCCTGACGTTGCCGATAGCCCGCAGCGCCTCGCCGTACGCCGTGCGGGTCGCCTCGTTCTCTTCGTAAGTCGGGAGTTCGAGATTCCCGGTCGGGTTCGACGTGACGGTGGGCGCTGGGCTGGAATCGGGCTTCTGAACCTCGACCGTTATGCCCCGGTCGCCGCCAAGCTCCTCGATTGCGGCATCTTCCTCATCGGGCGGAACGGGCTTGCCGTGCTTGCCGAGCTGGTTCGCCAGGGAAGACACGCCCCGCCCCTTCTCTGTCTTGGCGATGATGAAGGTGGGAACGTCCTGCTCGGCGGCCTCGGCATATGCGCCGTCTATCTCTTCGGGGTCGTGGCCATCTATCTGAATGGCGTGCCACCCGAAGGCTTCGGCGCGCTTTGCGTAGTGGTCGCCGTTCCAGCCGTCCATCGTCTCGCCGCTCTGGCCGAGGCGGTTCATGTCCAGGATGGCCGTGAGGTTGTCCAGTCCATAGTGGGATGCGTGCTGGAAGGCTTCCCACATAGATCCCTCCGCCATCTCCGAATCGCCGCAGAGGACCCACACGCGGTAGGGCAGCTTGTCAAGGTACTTGCCAGCCAGGGCGACCCCGACGCCTATCGGGAGTCCCTGGCCGAGGGAACCTGTAGCCACGTCAACCCAGGGGATGACCGGGGTTGGATGGCCTTGTAGACGACTCCCGAAAGACCGGAAGGTCTGTAGCTCTTCGCCCTTAATAGCTCCGGCCGCTTTATACATCGAGTAGAGTAGCGGGGAGGCGTGGCCTTTCGAGAAGATCAAATGGTCGTTAGCCGGGTTCTCCGGCTCGTCGAAGTCGTAACGCAAGTAACGGCTCATCAGCACGGCCATCACGTCGGCCGCTGACATGCTGGAAGTGGGATGCCCCGAGCCACCTGTGGTGCTCAAACGTATGCTGTCCACGCGCAGTTGCTGGCCGAGCTCGCGCCAGTATTCGACGCCCACGGTCTGTTGATCACTCTGCGAAGTCAATGCGAACCTCCCGGTTGGCTGCTTTGATCCCAGTTATCCGAGTCATATAACTACCCGCAGCTAGCGACCGGGAAACGGCCCCGGCGCGGGCGATCCGGCCATGACCACGGAGGCCCGTCCTCCAGTACGAACGGCCGAAATATCGCGGCGCTTCTGACACTGGACGAGGCCGGTTCCATCATTCGGGAACCGGCCTCGAAACTATCCTCAGAGCAGGGTGTCGGGATGGGATATCGTCGAAGCTAAACGCTTCACGCCATAACCCCTCGCCTGTAGTCGGTGATTGCCGTGAATTTTCGGCGGTTACACTCACCGCACAAGGGCTGAATATTGCCGATGTCGTCGGAACCTCCCTTCGTGAGGAACCACGTGATCCGCTTCCAGCCTTCGGCCAATCACACCGCAACACAAACAAGCAAAACCGTAAACCGAGCACAGAGCATCGAATTCCTCGGCCGTGAAGCGCCCGCCGCCCGCATTCTTCGCCGCCCTGCGTTTGCGACGGTTGTTGATCTTCGCGACCTTTACCTTCTCAGCATTTTCCAGGGCCCACCTCTTGCTGCGAGAGATTACCTCTTCGCGATTGCGTTCGTAGTAGCCCCGTTTGGAGGAGGTAATACTCTCGCCGTTGTCTGCTGCCCACCTTCTCTTGTATGCGAGTATTCGTTCCTTGTACTTTTCCTGGTACTTAAGGCGCGCCTCGATCCGATGGGGCAGATTGGCTCTGGATTTCTCGTATTGAGCATATTGATCTGAGCGCTTACGACGATTCTCACGTACGCTCGACTTGACGCACGACTTGCACTTCCCCATACGTCCATCTAAGTTGCGAGGCGCGGCATAGAACTCGGAAGATCCCTTTTCTACGCCGCACCTCTTACACTTCTTGCTACCCAAGTATCAAAATGGAATGTCGTCGAAGTCTTCTTCGTTTATGTCCACGTCATTGCGGTTGCCGCCCTGGTTTCGCCCACTGCGGCGGGCTCCCGCGGCGGCGGGAGCGCCCGCGCCGTCATCGCCTCCGTCCCCGGCCCGGCCGAGAAACTGGACGTTGTCTGCCACTACATCTACCGTGCTGCGCTTGGAACCATCCTGGGCCTCCCACGTACGATATTGCAGGCGACCTTCTACCAGGATGGGATCCCCCTTCTTCTTGTAGTTGGCGATGGTCTCGCCAAGTTCACGCCAGGCGGTTATGTTGAAGAAATCCACCTCTTCGTTCTTGGACCGCACCCGATTGACGGCCATGCCGAAATCGCACACCGGAATCCCGCTGCCAGTGAAGCGCAGCTCGGGGTCCCGCGTGAGGTTTCCGGCCAGGATCACCCTGTTGAAGCTGACCATTTGCTTGCTCCTCTCCTCTGCTTTTCTGGACTAACCTTTACCGTAACATCCCCGTTTCTCAAGTAGCTAATCTCCAGGGACGCCCTTTAATGCCGGAATCTAACGAACTGCGATGAATTACTGGTGAAACGCGGATGAATCCGTCGGAATCGGCTGTGGATTTTTTCATCCGCTACTGAAATCCCTTCGTCACGGCCACGTCGAGCTGCTCGTCTTTGATGGTCACTATCACATCGCCGTTCTCGTCGTTACGAAATATCTTCGCGCCGCTTCTGCGAAGCCTGTCCATGGCTTCTGGGGTCGGGTGTCCGTAGGAGTTGTCCGCGCCGACCTGGACCACGGCGACCTTCGGCGGGAAGCGGTTCAGGAAGATCGGGGTGGAAGACGTGGCCGACCCATGGTGCGTGACCTTGAGTAAAGACAATGGACCCGTATACCGGCCACTCGCCATGTACTCCTCCTCTTTCGTCGAGGCGTCGCCAGCCAACAGGACGCGGGCGCTGCCGTAGGTGAGCAGCAATGCGATGGAGTTGTCGTTGATCTCGGGGAAGAGCCCGCCTTCCGCGTCGGTGGGGGGGCCGATAGCATCAACCCGGACTCCTCCCCAGTCCATCAAGTATCCGGTGCGCACCACATGTACCTCCGAACCCTCAGCTTTCACGCCCCGCAGGAAGGAGTTGTAAGTCAGGGTGCCTTTCTCGTCGCCTGAGATGTAGACGTTCTCGACGGGGAAGGCGTCCATCACGTCGAGGAAACCGCCGATGTGATCCGCATCCGGGTTGCTGACTATGATGCCATCCAGAGTCCGCACTCCCCTGTCGCGCAGGAAGTCCACCACGTTCGGGCCTTCTTCCGTCCTGCCAGCGTCGATGAGGTGGCTGGTGCCTCCGGCCTGAACGAGCACCGCGTCCCCTTGTCCCACGTCTATGAAGCCGACCGAGAGCGAACCCGATGGCGGAGGCCCGGCTCCACCCTTTCCCTCGTCCATGGCGAAGCCGCAGGACGCAGTGAGTAGGATCAGTGAAACGCACGGCAGGCAAAAGAGGACGCCGCGCAGAGAACGGCGGGGTCCGGCGGTTACTCGCGGTCTTCCGGTGTGAGGCGGTCTATCCACTCATCGGCCTCCGCGCGGGTGAGGTCCGAGAGCGATTTGCCGATGCGTCCTTCCAGCCTGGAGACGCCGTTCTCGCCCCTGAGTTCCTCCGCCAGCGTGCGCAGCAGATCCACCTGACTCTTGCGCGCCTTCTGCGAACCCCTCTTCTGCGAACTCCGCCTGGCGCCCTGCTCGGTAGCGCCGTCCCCGGACTCCTCGGCCTGCCCGTTGACGGTTGTCTCGCTGGCAGCCCGTGACCGCCCGGCCTCGCCAATATCTTCGGCGGCGCCGGAGTTGCGTGGGCGGCCCGAATTCCCCGAGCTTCGCTCGCGCGGCGCTGGTTCTGACTGCTCGACGGGGCGCGGATACGAACGCCCGCCGGAGCCTCCGCCCGAGTGCGCGGGCGGTGCGTCGTCACCATCGGAGAGCTCTTCGAGGGCTGTTGCCCCGACGTTCACCGCGTCGCGGAGGGCGCGGGCTTTGGCGCGGGTCTCGGCCATGCGGATGAGATGCGGCGCGATGCTGCGTCCGACGTTGGATGGGCTGGCGTCCCCGATGCCTGAGAAGATGCGCGGCCCTGCCTCTCCGCCCTCCATCTCCACGGTCGCCTTGACGATCGCCACGTTGCCGTTGGCGTCATCTGGAACCTGGATCAGCTCTGTGTCTATGCCCCGCAGGCCGCGGTTGTGAGCCTCGTCGAGGAGACCCTGGAACAACACGTATTGCTTTCCCTGGCGCGTGATGAGGAATTCCTCCCTCACGAGGTTCTCCTGGCTTCCGCCTCGCGGTAGTCATCGCCCTCCAGGGAGATCCAATCGCACATCGAGATGATGCGGCTGGCAGTCCGTTCCCCTAGCTGTTTGGCAAGGTCTTTGGGGCCGATATTAGAGGTGAAGATGGTAGGCAGCGTCTCCCTGTAGCGATGGTTGACTATAACGAACACCCTCTCCTGCACCCAGGGCGTCGGCTTCTCTGCGCCGAGGTCGTCCAGGATCAGGAGGTCAGCGTTCTTGACGGCCTCCATCCACTCGTCGAGATCCCGGCCCGGCGTCATGTAGGCCCCGCGCAAATTGTCAAGAAGCTCTGGAACCGTCACGAAGAGCGCGGGCACCCGCTTCCTGGAGATGAGGTCGTTCATAACCGCGACGGCGAGATGGGTTTTTCCGGTCCCAACGTCCCCGCAGAAGTAAA
>JACDAR010000004.1 GCA_013695335.1 Rubrobacter sp. | reverse complement strand
TCAAAAATCGGAGGGAAAAGCGGAACACCGACAACTTCGGTGGGGGCTATTCCGATGGCGGCTACACGGGTTACGGCCCTGGCGAAGGTATGTTCGGGAAACGCCGGCGGGGCCGGATCGCGGGTCCGATCATCATCGTCTGCGCGATAATCGCCGTGCTGGTGGCGGCAGACTACCTGGTGAACTCCGGCAAGGTCTACCGGGGCGTCGAGGTCGGCAACGTCGCCCTTGGCGGCAAGACGCCAGCCGAGGCGCGCCAGGCCATCGAGGACCGCGTCATCGGGGATCTCAAAGAGATCCAATTCGCCGGCCCGCAAGGCCAGAAAGACTCCTTCACCGCCAGGCAGATGGGCCTTGACTTCCAGGTCCAGTCCACAGTGAACCAGGCCTACGCCGTCGGGCGTGAAGGCAACGTACTGGAACGGCTCATGGACAGGGGAAGCGCCCTGATCGGGGGCTTCACGATCACGCCCGACGTGGAATACGACCAGGGGACGGCCCTGAAGCACATCGAGCGGCTCGCCAACAGGGTGAACAGGAAGCCGGTGGAGGCCGATCTGGAGATCCAGGGTTCCGTCGCCGAGGTCTCCGATTCCAAAGAAGGCTTCAAGCTGAACGCCGACAAGACGGCCCGGGCCGTCGGCGCGGCCGTGGACGGCATGAGCGGCGACGTCAAGATGAAGGGTCGGACACTCGAACCCGAGATCACCACCCAGGAGGCCAATAAGGCCGCCGAGAAGGCCCGTACCGCCATGAACGGGGAGTTGAAGTTCACCGCGCAGGGCAAGACGTGGACGCTCTCGCCCGCGGACGTGGGCAGAGCGCTGGACGTTACGCGCGATGGCGGGTCCGTGCAGGTCAGCCTGAACAAGGACCGCATGAACGACACCCTCGAGGTCGTGTACAACGACGTCGAGGTGAAACCAGTCGAAGCTTCGTACGATTTCGCGGCCAACGGCGACGTGATCGTCAAGGACAGCAGGACGGGCCAGAGCATAGAATACGACAAGCTACTCGAAGACATCCAGTCCAACATCTTCGAGGGACAGCGCGAGTACCAGTTGCCGCTCATGACCTCCAAGCCGCAGTACACCACCAACCAGTTGGAGGCCCAGAAGCCCACCGAACTTCAAGGGAGCTACAGGACAAACTATACGGCGACCACCGACCAGGGCGCGGAGCGCGTGGCCAACCTGAAGGTCGCTTCGGGCGCCGTGAGCGGGGTGTTCGTGGCGCCTGGCGAAACCTTCTCGATGGTCGAGCACGTCCAGGACCTGCGCTATGAAGACGCGCACGTCATCGTGAACAGCAAGGAGCAGGTGGCAGAAGGCGGAGGTCTCTGTCAGGTCACATCCACGCTCTACAACGCGGTACTCTACGCCGGCCTGCCGGTGATAGAGCGCTCGCCGCACGACTCGCAGTTGCCTTACATAAGGCCGGGGATGGACTCGACGGTATGGTACGGCGACACGACGACTACCGTGGACGACGTTGATATGAAGTTCAGGAACACCACGGACGGCTACATCCTCCTCCAGGAATACGTCTCGAACGACGGCTACATCTACGCCAACGTCTACGGCGTCCCGGACGATGTGGAGGTGGAGATGTCCTCCGAGAAGGTCTGGATGACCCAGGACGCCTCAGAGTGGATCACCTACTACACGAGGACAAAGGACGGCGAGGTAGTCCACAGGGAGAGTTGGAAATCCGATTACAGCGCCCTCTACGACGACAAGGGCAAGAAGATCCCGACCCCCATAGTGCCAATCGCGGAGATCAACGGTACCTACAACGGAATAGACTTCTCGACCTTGCAGTAGCAACCGGTTATCTATACAAGAAGAAGCCCCGCCGGATTTTTGACCGGCGGGGCTTCTGTCGTTCCGTCGGCTTTTGACTACGAAAGGGCCTTCTGGCCCTCCAGGACGTCCTCCGGGCTGCCCCCGGCGCGCAGCAGGCGCGACCCGCCATCGAGGAGCAGGATTTCGGCTGGCTTGGGGTGGCTGAGGAAGCCGAGGTTGGAGGCGCTGTAGCCGTAGGCGCCCGAGTAGAAAACCCCGATGAGATCCCCAACCTCGGGGTCCGCGATCGGGATGTTGTTGCCGAACATATCCAGCGGCGTGCAACAAGGCCCGGCGACGGCCACGCCCTCTTCTTCCGGGAGCGCGCTCATGCGCGTCAGGTTGAGGAGCGGGTATGCCTTCCTGAACACCTGGCCCATGTTGCCAGTGGCTGTGAGGTGGTGGTTCATCCCGCCGTCGGTGACGGCGAACGTCTTGCCCCGCGTCCGCTTCACGTCAACCACGCGGGTGACGTACAGCCCCGCATCCGCGACCAGATAGCGTCCCAGCTCGAACAGGAACCGGCAGCCTTCCAGGCGCGGGTCGAAACGGTACGTGGAAAGTAGCCCCCTGAAGCCTTCGGCGAAGCTGTCCAGGTCGAACTCGGACACTTTCTCGAAGTACGGAACGCCGAACCCGCCGCCGAAGTCGATCATCTCCAGCGGACGCCCTGCGTAGTCCGCGGCTTCTAGGGCTATCTCGAAGATGTTGCGGCAGTGCTCCAGAAGCGGCTCGACATCGAAGACCTGCGTCGCCGTGTAGACGTGGACGCCCCTGAGCGCGAGCTGCGGATAGGTGAGCGTATTCCGCACGGCCTCTTCCAGCTCTGACTGGTCCATGCCGAACTGCCCGACCGTGCCGCCCATGCGCATCCCAGATCCCATGAGCTGGGCCGACGGGTTGACGCGCAGGCCGACGCCCATCTGCCGCCCTTCTTCGTCCGCGATGCGGGCGAGACGGTCTATCTCGCCCAGCGACTCCACGTTGACGGCGAAGATGCCTTCCTTTACGGAGCGGCGCAGCTCGTCTTCTGTCTTGCCTGGTCCGGCGAAGACTATCTCCTCCGGCGCGAACCCGGCTGCCAGCGCCACCGCAAGTTCCCCGGAAGACGCCACTTCGGCCCCTGCCTCGTGTTCGCGGGCTATGAGCTGGCAGACGCCGAGGCTCGGGTTTGCTTTTACCGAGTAGGCGACCTCGGTTCCCAGCGCCTCCCTGACGCGCCGGACGCGCTCGGAGACCATTTCACCGTGGTACAGGTAGAAGGGCGTGCCGTATTCCCGCGCTATTTGGGAGATGGGTACGTCCTGCGGGGTGAACTCGCCATCAGCCGTCGCGCCGCCGAAGCGCTCGGCGAGATCCTGGGCCTTATCCGTTTGTGTAAGCACTGCTTATCCCCTTGCGGTCTATCTTCCCCGAACCAGTCTTCGGAAGCTCGTCCCTGACCAGGATTTCCTTCGGGATCATGTACGGTGGGCCATTCTGTATGGCGTATTCGCGTATGGAGTCGAGGGTGCCCTCACGACCGTCGCGAAGCGAGATCACGGCTATCACGTCCTGCCCGACCACCGGATTCTCGACGCCGAAGGAGCAAGCCTCGTGCACGAGCCCCGATCCCAGCAGCAGGTTCTCGACCTCCTCTGGGCTCAGGCGATATCCCTGGTTCTTGATCATGGCGTCCTCACGCCCGATGAAGTAAAGGTATCCTTCCTCGTCCCGCGTGACGGTGTCCCCCGAGTACACTACCCGCTCCACGTCAAGAAGCTCGGGCGGCGCCGTGGGGTTGCGACGATACGCCTTCTGCGTCGCCACCTCGTTGCCCCAGTAGCCCATCGCAACCGTCGGGCCGCGGTGGACTAGCTCTCCAGGCTCGCCGGGCGCGCATTCTTCGCCCTGCTTGTTTACCACCATGATCTCCGTGTCGGGGATGGCCTTGCCGATGCAGTTGCCTTGCTCGGGCGAGGAACGGTGGATCTCCGCCGGATCGAGGTACGTCGAGCGGAACGCTTCAGTCAGGCCGTACATCAGGAAGATGCGCGTGCCCGCAGGCTCGAGCAGGTTCCTCAACTCGTCGAGGTTCGCCTGGGGGATGCGTCCACCTGTGTTCGCCAGGTAGCGCAGGTGCGTGAGCGGGGTCTCCCGCAGGGATTTTGAGCTCCGGATCAGAAGCGACCACAGCGGCGGCACGCCGGTTATGCCCGTGATCTCATACCGCCGCAAAGCCTTCAGCAAGTCGCCAGGCAACCTGGATCGGAGCAGGTATAGCGTCGCCCCAGATCGTAAAGCGGTGGTGAACTGGCTCATCCCTGCGTCGAAGTTGAGGGGTAGCGCGGAGAGGATGCGATCCTCCGGCGTGTTCTCCAGATAGGTAGAGACGATCTGGGCTCCCGCCACCACGTTGCGCTGGCTTGTGGCGACGCCCTTCGGCATTCCCGTGGAGCCAGATGTGTACAGGATCGTCGCGAGATCCACCTCCGAAACCCGCCGTTCCTGTGCATCCTCCCCACTACTCGCGAGCGCATCCGCGAGATCAACCAACTCTCCGGCGATGCCGTCCTTCGGGGCTTCTCCCTTGTAGAAGGCGGTGCCTGGGATGGTGCCAGGCTCAAGTCCGGTGAGGCGGGTGGAATCCCCGATCATTACGCGTATATCGCAGTCCTGGGCCAGGTACGCCACCTGTGGCGGCTTGAAGAGCGGGTTTATGTTCACGTAGGCGGCGCCGGCGCGAGAGGCGGCGAGCATAGCGACTACGGCCTCCCAAGACTTCTCCATGAACACCCCGACCCTGTCGCCTTTCCCGACACCGGCCCCCTGAAGGGCGGCTGAGAGGGAAAGGCTGGCGCGGTCGAGGTCAGCGTATGTGTATTCGGCGCTGCCGTCCACGACGGCGAGATGCTCAGGGTCGCGCTCCACTGTGTTGCGGAGCAGGTCGTGCAGCGTGAACTCGGGGTAGGTTTTGCCCTGGGACATGCTCACGAAGTCTTGCTGGCCACCAGCCCGGCGATAGCCGCGACGGAGCCGAAATTCTCCTCGTCGAACTCGTCGTCATCTACCATGATGTCGAAGCGGTCTTCCAGGAAGGTAACCAGCTCCACCGTCTGAAGCGACGTGAGGACGCCGTTCTCTATGAGGGGGTAATCTTCAGCGACCTCGCGCCCCCCGGTTACGTTCCCGGTGAGCCAGTTCTGCACCGCAGCGGCGGCGTTCTCGGTGGTTACGGCCATGCTCTATCTCCAATCATTATCCAACGCTTCCCATTATTTCAGAGTTTTAGAGATTATCCGATTATCTGACCCAGAAGGTCATCTCGCCGTCGCCCGCGCTGTAAGACCAGTTGGCTGTGTCGTGCGCGGTCTTGTGCAGGCTGCGATCCCCGAATTTCACCAGCAATGTATGCCGCCTGCCTTCCCGGAAGAAGAAGCCCATGCGCCGCAGGTCGGAGGCAGCGGGCGCGGTAGGCGATTCGTTGAAGCGGTAGCGGATGATGTACACGCCCGCCTCGTGAAAGCGGCGGACTATCTCCCGCAGTAGCGCCCTCGCCACGTCCCGGCGTCCGGGGAGCGTGGTCAGGTCGAGCAGATATCCGTTGTCGCCCTCCTGAATCACCCTGAGCACGGCGTAGCCGAGCAAGCCCTCAGCACCCCGCACGCCGAGCACCGTCGTGCCCTCTTGCGGAGAGCCAGGCCCGTAGCGCCAGCGCAGGAACGCCGCGTCCTTCTCCGCCACGCATGGAACCTCGGCTGAAATCTTCTCGAAGAACGCGTCGAAGGAATCGTCGAAGGTCCGGATCTCCTGTACTTCCAGATCCCCGCCGAAGGCGCGTCCCAGAACACCGTCCACCGCGCGAAGCGCCAGGCTCGGGAGCCACAGCGCCGGACGCACGGCCTTCGGGAGCCTGGGTAGATGCGACACGTCGAGCACCTTGGCCGCGTACTGGAGCTTGCCGGCCGGTTCTGCCCCCAGCTTCGTTTCGACCCCCATAGCTTCTTCCACCTGATCCGAGGACACGCAGTTGTCCGCGTAGCGGAAGAAGCGCCGCATGAGCGCGAAAGCGTGGAATCCATACCCGGGAAGCGCCTGATAGTCGGCAGGCGTGTAGGCTACCACCCGCTCGCCGTTTATCCGGTAGTACTGCGGCACGGCAGCCAGATGCCCGACCACCTCACCGTCCTCCCTAGCCGCGACCCAGCGGCGCATATCGCCAGCGAGCGGGTGTTTCTCCAGCCAGCTCCACACCGAGGAGTGCCAGACCACGTCGTAGGCTTCTGGATGGTCCGGGTAGACGAGCGTCCGCAGCTTGTCCACGCCGGGCCTCAGTTCCGGGTTCTCTTCAAGCGAACGTATTGCTACCTTCATGGTCCGAGCGTTGCCCGCCAGCGCTTCCCCGCCCGTTTCTCGGGACAAACGCCGCCCGCGCCTATCGCCCTCTTGCTCCTTCCGTCGTATCGGCGCCCAGCATCCCAGTCCACACGCTTCAGGGTGGCTGGGCCAAAGGTCAGAGTGTAAATCAGCGACCCCGTAAAGTCCAAGCAGCCAGGACGATAGCGGATTTTTTCAGCAAGTGGTTGAAGAATGGCCCCGAGGACACGATAATTGGCGCTTGTGGGTTGGCCGCTTGTTCCGAGAGCCGGGACAGCCAGCCTTAACCGCGTGAGGGGCGGGCAATTGACGGAGCTTAACAACAGGGACAGGTCGCGTACCGACGAGACGCAAGAACTTCGCCCGGAGCGCGGTTCGTTGCGACGCCGTGGCGGGCGCGGGGGCGGCAAGAGGGTGAATTACACTAGGCGGCGCCTGATGGCAGTGGCCGCCGTTTTGTTGCTTTGTGCAGCTCTGGTAGTGCTGATCGCCGGTTACGCCCTGCTCGGTGGGGGCGAAATCCAGAACGGCGTCAGGATAGGCGGCGTTGATGTGGGCGGGAAGCCCCCCCAGGAAGCCCGCGCCGCGCTCGACCGCTACACCTCCGAGAACTTCAAGGAAATCTCTTTCACAGGCACGGACCTCACCCTCACGGGCAGTGATCTCGACGTGAAGATGGACAACACATCCGCCGTGGACCGGGCCTACGCGATAGGGCATGAGGGTTGGATCGGCCGCCGCATCTCCGAGACTTTGCGCGCCAACGCGGGCGGCGTCCAGGTGGATTCGGAGTTGACGTACGACAAAGTCGCCGCGAAGAGCGCCGTGGAGAAACTGGCGAAACAGTACCACCAGGATCCCAA
Source organism: Rubrobacter sp. (assembly GCA_013695335.1). Taxonomy (GTDB): domain Bacteria; phylum Actinomycetota; class Rubrobacteria; order Rubrobacterales; family Rubrobacteraceae; genus JACDGB01. Next base: position 7,067 of record JACDAR010000004.1, on the reverse strand, counting down.
GAACGCCACCTTCGAAGTCGCCGATGAAGGCAAGGTGGAGATTCAGAAAGGCGAGGATGGCAGAGTCCTGGATCAGGAACAGACGCTGGCCAACCTCGACCAGTCTTTGTCCGGCCTGCACGACACGGTGCCCGTCGCCCAAAGTGCGGCGCCCAAGCCAGAAGTCACCACGCAGGAGATCCAGAACCTCGCCCCGAAGGAGAAGATCGGCGAGTATCAGACAGATTTCAGGTGGGACTCCAATCCCAACCGCAAAGAGAACATGAGCCTCGCGGCAGGGGCCATAAACCACACCCTCCTCAAGCCAGGTGAGACCTTCTCGTTCAACGAGCGTGCCGCGCCGCTTGACTACAAAGAGGCCAAGACCTTCTCCGACGGCGGCGTCGGGTTCGCCAACGGGGGCGGGCTTTGCCAGGTGTCATCCACCCTGTACATGGCGGCCCAGTACGCCGGGCTGGAGATCGTGGAGCGCCATCCGCACTACGCGGTGCTTCCATACATAAAGCCTGGCTTCGACGCCACCGTGTGGTTCGGGGACCAGTACGGCTACGGCGTTCAGGACATGAAGTTCAAGAACACCACAGACGGATACATCTTGATCCGGGAGTTCGTGAACGACAAAGGCTACCTGAGAGCCGAGATCTACGGTCGTCCAACGGGCATGAAGGTGGAGATGAAGACCAAGAAGATCTTCGAGTCCACGGTCAGGGGCATCAGGTGGACCACCTACAAGAAGGTCACCAACGGGGACGGAAAGGTGATCCAGAACGGCTTCCTGCACACCTACCTTTACAGCTACAACCCGCCAGTCCCAGAAGGCATCCCCCACTACAAGACCAACGCCCCAAGGGTCTCTGGCTGGAACGATCCGGGGAACACCACCGGCTGGGCAGACGTCCCAGAGTAGTTTCTTTCCCGTGATACCAGCCCTGCCACCGAGGCATCCGGCCCCCCTGGAGGAGCGCTAGCCTGCCCCGGGACAAAAAAATCTTCGGTTCCCACTCGGCCCAGCGCCAGCGCCGCAGAAGGCGCCGGTTGTTTCCCATTGCCCTGATCCTGGTTGCGCTGGCTGGCGGCCTGTATCTCTTGAACCAGAAACAGGGCGGTATCCTGGGCGACGAATTGCTCGCCGGGGCTCCAGGCGAAGAACCGGCGCAGAACGCGCAAGGAAAAGTGGCACGGGCCGACGCCTCTTCCAGGAAAGAATCCTCAGATAAAAAGCCGGGCAAGAAGGCTGCCACACAACCGCCGCCAGTCCCCGAGTCCGCGAAGGAGACGGCGGCTGGCGCCGCGTACTGGATGGTTGCCCCCGAGCTTCCTGGTGTGACGCCTGATAGCGTCAGGGCCGCCTATCGCAGCAAGATAGATCCATCCTGGGCCTCGGTTCACATCACGGCGCCTGACGAATCTTCAATTCCCTCCGGGGAAGAACCATACTACGCGGTGTTCGTCCACGAAGACGGCGGGGACTGGAAAGCTGAGAAGTCCATCAGGGCGGACGAGCCTGACTATGCCGCCAACGAGGTGGTTCCGCTGGAGGGCAAGGCGCCGAAGGACTTGCTGCAGTACCTGTACGAGCGAAACGTGTTCGCCGCCAAGGTTCCAGAGCCCAAGCAGCTAGATATAGACCGTGACGCCCTGCCCGATGCAGGCCCGGCGCTTTTCCCGAAGCCAGAGCCCATCCTGGAAGGGGTGCCGGATTCCGAGCGGGGGCAGGTCGAGGCCGCGGCCAGGAAGGCTGCCGAGAGGGTTGGGGAGTACGGCGGCATCGCGGGCATCTACGCCCAGGACCTCGACGAGGGCTACAGCTACGGCGTTCGCCCGGACGAGACGTTCTTTACGGCTTCAGTCATCAAGATCCCGGTCATGGTCGCCGTTTACCGGAAGGTTGACGAGGGCGAGTTGAAGTTCTCTCAGGAAGTAGAGATCAAAGACGAAGACTGGGCGGCGGGAGCGGGGTGGCTGCAATGGAAGGACGCAGGCACCAAGCAGACGGTTGGGGATCTCCTGGTCCTGATGATGACCCAGTCTGACAACGTTGCGACCAACGCCCTGGTGCGCACCGTTGGCGGTCCGGATCACATCAACGAGGTTGCCCGCTCGCTAGGCGCGAAGAACACCCTCCTCTACCAGAAACTCAGCAGCGAGCGCGCCGCCGTACCTTCTCTGGATAACAGATCCACACCCCGCGACATGGGTCTCATGCTCGAGAAGATCGCCACCAACAAAGCCGCAAGCCCAAAGAGTTGCGGGTACATGAGGGATCTGATGCACACAGACGAACTGGACTGGTGGCTGGACGCGGGGCTCCCGCAAGACGTCGATTCGGCCAACAAAGCCGGCTGGCTCTACAAGGTCTATAACGACATGGGCATAGTCAACGCCGACGGCCGCCGGTACGTGGTCTCGATCATGACCAAATACGGCCCCGAGGATGTGAACGAGGGCGAACTCCTTATAGAAGATCTCTCCCGCGCCGTCTGGGAAGGCCAGGCCGAAGAAGCGCCGGAAGTCGCCCCGGAGGGATAAGAGGGCGTCGACGCCAGCGGCCTTTCCTTCCCATATCGGGGAACGAGGATGAAGCGGCCCAAAAGCAACTCCTCCTTGCTCGCTCCATTCACCGCGCCAACCAACAGTACCCCGAAGTACCGGCAGGCGACCACGTCATTTTGGGAACGTGCATAAAGATGCGGTGTCGTGAATGAAACAGGCGGGACGCGACGCCATCCCTGGTCATTCATCGTGGATTCATCGCCAATCGTCAAACTCAGTGAAGAGAACAATGGGGAAATGGACGTGACTGCGTGACTGAGCCAACTAAAGAACAGAATTTTTTAGAGCAAGAATATATCACTTTGCGCGCCGAGCAGGAGCAGGCTTCCGAAAGAGCCTTCAAGATACTCGCCGCGAGCGTGCTCGTCGTTCCTACTGGCCTGACCCTTGGTGGCGCAGCGGGTGAGAACGTGTTACCTCTCATCAAAATGCTGCTGCCCTTGCTGTTGCTGGCCTTCTATGCGATGTATCAGGCCCAACTATTCTCCACACGCCGGACGGGACTCTACATACGGACGGGACTCTACATAGAATCGCACATCGAACCAAATTTGCTAGTTCGGACACGGGGCTGGGAATCCTGGCTGAGTGATCGGCGCTTTGCGTACGACGCGCAAATGAATGTCGCCTTCTTTTTGCTTTCTGCCGTTTACTACCTCGGTACCGTGTACGTTGCAGTAACTGCTGTAGTGAAACCAGCCTCTCCTCTTGAGCAAGTGACGAACTTTCTGGATTTTGCCGAAAAAGATACGGCAGAACTGCCGTATCTTTTTCGGCTGCAAAGCTGGGTTATGCTGTTTAGCTTCTATGCGCTGGCGGGTCTTGCAATGGTTTTTGGTCCAACTAGTACCCAGTAGGCAACTCAAGGAAGAAGAAAGGATAGAGGAGATATTCAGAAGCGAGCCCCCCGTACCGGGCAAACCGAAGCAGATCCAGGACCGGTTCCTAGTAAACCTAGAGGAGCTAATGGATGAACAGAAGTTCTTTAATTGTAGGGTTGCGAACTTCCTCAACCCCTTCAAGGGTCACAGGCGCATAAAAAGCTACCACTGCCACACGGAGACCTTCAGGCAGGTGCTCAAATCCAGGCATGTGCGAGTGACGATTAGGGAGGCGCTACACATACAGGCAGTTATCACGACGGTGGTAGGGCTTGCGACGATGTTAGTGTTGCTTCTTTGGGCAGTAATGCCGATCCAGCAATTCTACTATGAGTTGCCGGGCCTCATACCACCGAGCATCGTTGCGATTTTGACCGTCGTGTCGCTCGCCGTTTTGTTGATGCTGATACTTGTGCCCTACGATCACCTCATCGGTAAGAACATAGGTGCCAAGATTGACATCAGATTCCGACCCGCCGAACAACCCGCCAACCAACCCGCCGAGAGCGACTGGACACGGTATATTGTGCAAACTTCAGAACGAGCCGCGCTAGAAGATAAGACAAGTCATAACTATGAGTGGTTGAGGAGGATGCTGAAAGAAGGAAAAGAAGCGAAACCAGAGGTTAGAACGAAGCCTGACAGAGAGGATGGAGAGAAAAGCCGTCATCAGTAACGGCTCTCACGGCGGCTTGCGCAAGGAGGGCTCCCTCCATAAGCCGGGTCTCAGGCATCAGCTTCTCGTCCTTGCTGAAAGCTGACGGCTGATGGTTGAATGCGCGGTTTGCGAAGGTCAATACTTCCGCAGACCGCTTTAGCTCTTCGCTCCCGCGCCGCCGCAGCAGAACGACGACGGACCTCAGCTCCTCGACCCGCAGCAAGAACGGGGTTGATATAGCGGTCAGGACGCTTGATGAGGAACTGATGGCTTACGTGGAGGGCGTCGTGGAGATGGAGCGGCGCGAACGTACGCTACAACAGACAGAAGAAGAACTGCGAAAGAATGCCGATATCGCCGTCGACGAAGCCACGTTGTATCGTATACTGGTGCCAGTTTGGTAAACGGACCAGTAGGGTAGCCGACTCGCCAGACTGTCAAGCAATGGGAGACAAGAAACCGTCAATCATCAACCCCGATATCACCAGGAGCAAGGCAAGTACGATCAAGAGCACGGCGCTTTTTGCATCTTTCGGTGCTTCGGTACCTGAGGCGACGAGCGGACGGCGGATACCCCAAGCCGCCATACCGGAGACCAAGGCGATCACGACCGTGCTTAACGTCATCTGTTGGCCAAGGCTGAACTGGGAAAAACCGCCACCGTTGCCGACTGTGTACATGAAAGCCAAATTAGCGAGCGCCACCAGAATGCCCGCGACTTCAGAGATGCCCACGATCAACCAGAGACGCCCCTTGCGACCGTCGCCCGCCAGCGCGTTGCCCGCAAAAACGGCGCAAACCGCAGCGAGGAGGGCAGTGAAGCACAGTGAGAGGAAGTAAAACAGCGTCTCACTGATTACGGCGAAAAGCAAAGTGGTGGACAAGTTGCCAACGAATCCACCGGCGAGGCTGGCTGCCAGAACGCCCGGATACCAAACAAAGGATCTAACGTCAGCTTGTTCCGTTGGACTCTCTACCTTCCTGACCACTATTAACTTACCCTGTAAACATAGCACATCTTAAACTCAGTATTGTCAGTCTTCCGGGGAGGGCGACTCTGGTGAAATCTCGGGGAGAGCAGCTCCTAGCTAGCCGTCCGCCTTCGCGGCTCTGCGGCGGCGCAGAAGGACGACGACGGACCTGAGCTCCTCGACCCGCAGCAGAAACGCCGACCCGAGGTAGGCGGCAAGCGAAACGCTCCCGGCGACGATGAGGATGAAGAGCCGTTCGAGAAACCCGGAACCCGTACCGAGCAGCGTCGTGCCAGCCAGGGCCACCGCGTACATCACGGCCCCGGCTGCGAGTATTCGGACCAGTGAATTCAGGAGACGGCGTCCGTCTATGCGTTTGATCTCCCGCCGCGTCGCCACGAGGCCAAGCGCGGCAAGCACCGCGTATGCAACCGAGAGCGCCAGCACCACGCCAACCGCCTGAAACAGCGCGGAGAAAATATACGCAAGGGCCGCATAGAGCCCGAAGATGGCGACGTTCAGCACAGCCGGGGTTCGCGTATTCTGCCGCGAGTAGAACGCCCGCACCAGGAAGAAGTACGCCGAATACCCTAGCAACCCGACGGAGTAGGCGACGAGCAGCGTCGCCACCCTTTGCGTGGCTTCAGCGTCGAAGTTCAGACGCTGGTAGAGCAGCCCCACTATGGGTTCGGAGAGCGTGATCATACCCACAGCGGAAGGCACGACCACGAAGACCATGGTCCGCAACCCGAAGGATAAGGTGTCCCGATATCCTTCCTCGTCACCACGCGAATGTTTCTCGGACAGCTCGGGCATCAGGGCCGTGACGATTGCGACAACGAAGATGCCATAAGGCAAAGAGAAGATGGTGAAGGCGTAGGTGAGCTCCGCGTAAGCCCCGAAGCCGGTTGCAAGGTGGGCCGCCAGGAGCTGGAACCCGACAGACGCCGCCACCAAAACTACCATCGGCCCGGCGAGCCTGGCTGTTGGCATCAGGGCCGGATGACCAACGCGGGGGCGCGGCCTGTAGCCGAGGGCCAGAAGGGTAGGCACCAGGGCGAGCGCCATCACGGCAACCCCAACCGTCACCCCGAACGCCAGCACGTAGAGGGCGAGGGACGGGTTGGCGTTCTTCATCAAGAAATAGGCGACGAAGGAGGCTATGACGATCAGGTTGTTCAGCACGGGGGCGAAGGTAGGCAGGAAGAAGTGCCTGTGGGCCTGGAGCACGCCGGTGGCAATGGTGCTCACGCCATAGAAGAGCATCTGGAGCGCGAAGACCCTGAAGAAAAGCACGGCGTACTCTTCGGCCCGCCTGACTTCTTCGGGTGAAAGATCGCTGGATGATCCCCAGTCGCCTACTAGCGCGACGAGCGGACCCGCGAAGACTATGCCTATCAGCGCAATCACTGCCATCAGCGGCAGCACGATGGTGAAAAGGGCGTTGGTTAGGCGGCGGGCGTCTTCTTCGCCGTAGGTGGTCATGCGGTCAACCAGCACCGGGATGAAGATCGAGTACAGGATGCCGCCCATGAAGAGCTCGTAGATCAAGCTCGGCAGGAGTACGGCCAGCCCGTAGGCATCAGCAACGGCGCCAACACCAAGCACCGCCGCCTGCGCCGACAACCGCACGTACCCCGTCGCCCGCGAGAGAACCGTGGCCGCGGAGATGGAGAACACTGACCGAAGGATGGCCGACATGTGGGGCATGGTACTACAGCGCCCAGCCGACCCCGTGCTCCGGGACGCCCTAACTTGTGGTGCGGCGGGCGGCTTCTAGGAGGCGAACTACCTCCCCATCTGAGGTTTGATCGAAGTCGCGGTACCAGAGGCCGATGGCGCCGAGTTCGGGTGGTGTCTCCAGGCAGACGAAGTGATCCACCTCGTTCCTTATCCACTGCGCGGTCGGGGCGGCGCACACCGGGACCGCCAGAACCAGCCGCCTGGGTTCGCGGCGGCGCAGGGTCGCTATGGCGGCGTGGGCGGTGACGCCGGTGGCGAGTC
>JACDAR010000360.1 GCA_013695335.1 Rubrobacter sp. | reverse complement strand
CGCACCAGACTGGACCGTTGTGCGAGGGCAGGCCGCCACTGGGGACTCTCGTCTCACGCAAGGAGAACGACTGGCGCTTCGAGTGGGTGCACGAAGGTGAGATCGTGGCGTGCCCCTGGCACGGCCTGGAGTACCATGTCCCCACGGGCAGGTGCATCGCCTACCCGAGCGTCACCCTGCGCCGCTACCAGGTGGTGGTCGAGGGCGACGAAGTGAAGGTCAAGCTGTAGCGTCACGAGGGGGAACGATATGCGCGTAGTGGTGATCGGGGGCAGCGGGCACGTCGGCACCTTCCTGGCGCCGCGTCTGGTGGAGGCCGGGCACGATGTCGTCTGCGTCAGCCGCGGAGAGCGTGAACCGTACCAGCCGCACGCCGCGTGGCGGTTCGTGGAGCGGGTGAGCCTGGACCGCGCCGCCGAGGAAGCGGCTGGGACGTTCGGGGAGCGGATACGGGATCTGCAACCTGACGCAGTGGTGGACCTGATCTGCTTCCAAAAGGATAGCGCCAACCAGCTGGTCGAAGCCCTGCGGGGCAACGTCCAGCATTTCCTCCACTGCGGGACCATCTGGGTACACGGCCACAGCACGCAGGTCCCCGCGACCGAAGACCTGCCGCGACATCCTTTCGGCGAGTACGGCATCGGGAAAGCGGAGATAGAGGCGTACCTGCTCGACGAAGCCAGGCGCAACGGCTTCCCCGCGACGGTGCTGCACCCAGGCCACATCGTGGGACCAGGCTGGGCTCCACTTAACCCCGCAGGCCATTTCGACACAGGGGTGTTCGAGACGCTCGCAAGGGGTGAGGAACTGGCGCTCCCCAACTTGGGGATGGAGACGGTGCATCACGTCCACGCCGACGACGTGGCCCAGGCGTTCGTGCGGGCGCTGGCGAACTGGGGCGGCTCGGTCGGGGAGAGCTTCCACGTAGTCTCTCCGCAGGCGCTGACGCTGCGGGGCTACGCAGAGGCCGTGGCCGGCTGGTTCGGACGGCAGGCCCATCTGAACTTCCTGCCCTGGGAAGAGTGGAAGTCCGGGGTATCCGGGGAGGATGCGGCGGGAACCTGGGATCACATCGCCCACAGCCCGAATTGCAGCATCGACAAAGCGAGGCGTCTGCTGTACTACCAGCCCCGGTACAGCTCGCTTCAGGCCGTGCGGGAATCGGTGGGGGGGTTGATCGAGAACGGTGTAGTGGACGCCGGCTTCCGGGTATAGAGCGTCACGGATCTCACACAAAGCAAAGATTTCAGGAGGTAGTTTTGCAGTATCGCAGGCTTGGTGGCACGGGGCTCATGGTCTCGGAGTTGTGCCTCGGATGCATGACGTTCGGGAGGGAGCTGGACGAGACGGGCTCGAAGGGGATCATCACCCGCTTCCTGGACGAAGGCGGCAACTTCCTGGATACGGCAGACGTGTACGAGCGCGGCGTATCGGAGGAGATCACCGGCCGCGCACTCAAAGAAGTCCCGCGCGAAGACGTGGTGCTCGCCACGAAGGTCCGCTTCCCGATGGGCGAAGGCCCGAACGACGTCGGCCTCTCCCGCAAGCACATCACGGCTGGCTGCGACGCGAGCCTTCAACGCCTCGGCACAGACTACATAGATCTTTACCAGGTCCACTGCTGGGACGCGGCAACGCCCCTCGAAGAGACGCTATCCGCGCTCACGGACCTGGTGCGCTCCGGAAAAGTGCGCTACATAGGGGTTTCCAACTTCACGGCGTGGCAGCTCATGAAGAGCCTGTACACGAGCGGGCTACACGGCTTCGAGAAGTTCGTATCGTTGCAGCCGCAGTACTCGCTGGTCGAGCGGAACATAGAGAACGAGATACTGCCGGTGTGCGGGGAGGAAGGACTCGGCGTCATACCGTGGAGCCCGCTCGGGGGCGGCTTCCTCTCTGGCAAGTACCGCAGGGACGAGCGTCCGCCCGAAGGCTCCCGCATAGCGAGCGCCGAGGAATGGCAGGACGAATACTGGGACCGCCGCGCCACCGAACGCAACTGGAACACGCTGGATGCGGTGGGCGAAATCTCCGAGGAGACAGGGAAATCGTACGCCCAGATCTCCCTGAACTGGCTGCTGCGTCAGGAGGCCGTCACCGCCCCCATAATCGGCGCCCGCACCATCGAACAACTCGAAGACAACCTCGGCGCCGCGGGCTGGGAACTCGAAGATGACCAGGTAAACAAGCTCTCCGAAGCCAGCGCCCTGGAGAACGTCTACCCATACCGCTTCATCGAAAGGGCGCAGCGGGTCTGAGGCAGAAAGCCAGCAAGATGGACGAGCCAGCCCCGCAGGTAGACGGGAGGCTAGCCGTCCGGGAAGAGGAAGCAGCATTCCTGGTCTTCCGGGCTGGCGACCCGGAAGATTGGCTCGCCCGCTTCGAGAAAACAGAAGGCTTCCCGGCCCGAGAGTGGGCAGAGAACATGGCCCGCGTCTACAACCGCCGCCTGGAGCGCCGCTCCGCCAAGCCTCCCACTCCCCCGGGAACACGCCCCGCCAGCTACCATCCAGACCCCTGACACCTGGCGAACCGCACTTCGAGTCCTCCGCAGCTTGACCTATTGTGTCATATTTATGATGCAAAAGCGGCCACTGTAGTTTCGCCAGGGCGGGCGGCGTATAATGCCATCCGGCCCCTTGGGGTTCGATGCGTCTTCACAGTGTGGTCCCATCCAGTAGCTTCAGAGATTCCCACGCCATCACCCACACTTTCAGGAGGACCATGTCACGCATCCATCCCATCAGCGCCGATGGGCTCGACCTTTTCGTCGAGGCCGGAGGCTCGCCCCAACATCACGAAGAAGTCCGTCAGTACGTAGAGAAAATGTTCGCCGCCGGGTCCATGCGTCCCGAGTGGTGCTTCGTCATCGAAGATGAGGACAAACTGCTCGGCAGGGTTGCCATGTGGACGTTGCCAGATATGGATAAACCGCTGGATCTGGTGTTGCTGGATCTACATCGGCATAAAGACTACCTGGCCGATGGAACGCTCCTGCTGCGCCGGTCGCTCGAAGAGGCGCGGGGATTGGGCACAGACAAAGTCGGCCACATCCTCGACGCGCCGCCGATGCAGCCCCAGTGGCAATACCATCAGGATGAACGCGCCGCTTTGCTGGAGAAGATCGGATTCACCATGAGTCGCGAGACCACCCGTTTCGAGTGGCGGAACGGTATCCTGCCATCCGTGCCGGAGAGGCTCGTCTTCCTCTCGCTCGATGAGGTTGGGGAGGATGCGTTTCTAGAGGCGACGATCAGGGTTTCTGAAGGCACGCTGGACCGTGAGATCCAGAGCGAGATAGAAGAATACGGACCCGAGAAGGCGGGAAGAGAACTCTTCGAACTGGAGCGTCACCTGGAACACGAGCCCTCGTGGTGGCATCTCGCCTACACGCCAGATGGAGATCTGGCGGGCCTGATCATGGCCTCCAAAAATCCCACTTCCCCGGTAATCGGCTACATAGGCGTGGTCCCCGAGCACAGGGGAAAGGGCTACGTGGACGACCTGCTCGCGATGGGCACCCAGACGCTAAGAGATGCCGGAGCCGAGTATGTCCGGGCGGATACCGACGTTCGCAACACCCCGATGGCCGCAGCGTTTCGGCGGGCGGGATACTCGGAGTTCGCCAGGAGGCGGGAGTACAGCGTGGACCTCACGAAGTAGACGAAAACGGCCGACGCGAAGCCCTTCACGCCGGCCAAAGGTTCCGGTTTATCGGGCGTGCTAGGCTCTCACCGCGTTGGCGCGGGCCGCGTCCCGGATGAACTCGGAGAGGCCGGGGGCGTGAACGTCGTAGTTGGCGCGGAACCGCTCGTCGCTAACGTACATCTCACCGAGTCCGATGTGGATCTCGTGTGTGCAATCGTAATACCAGCGGCTGATGTGCTGACGGTGAGCCTCCACCGCATCCATCGCCTCTTCGCTATCGGGAACCGCGCCCGACTTGAAGATCTCCGCGAGCCTGGCGATTATCTCCTCGGCTTCGGCTTTGATCTTCAGCCAGTCCTCCTTCGTGTACTCTGAGACGCGGCGCTGGGACTGCTTGTAGGCTTCGCTATCGCCCCAGCGTCGTTCGGCCTCCTCGGCGTGCTCCTCGGGGTCGAAGTCCCCGAAGACCTCGAAACGCTCCTCTGGCGTGAGGTTAATGTCCATCTTTCTCGCCTCCATTTCGTAGTCGATGGCGGCGACCATCTTCTGCAAACGCCCGATCCTCTCGGTCAGCAACCCACGCTGGCGTTCGAGATGTCCGGCGGCGTCGGTTTGCGGGTCGTCCACGATGG
>JACDAR010000350.1 GCA_013695335.1 Rubrobacter sp. | reverse complement strand
TCGCTGTCTGGCTGCTGTTTCTTCTTCAGCCACGAGTAGGCTGCGGCCCTTGGGTCCCGGATCAGGTGCAGAACCCGCACGTCCAGCTCGGGGACCATGTTCATCGCATACCCGTAGGCCGGCTCCTTGGACGAATCCACGATCACCCGGCTCCCCGTGACAGACCTTATGGCCTCGTACAGCCGGGCCGAAGCGTCGAGGAACTTGCTCATACGGCCCTTGAGGCTGCTCCTGCCTTTCTCAGTCAGCATCTGCGGGATGTGGCGGGTGCGGGCTCCTGAATGCTGGAGGCGCATCATCTCGTTGGCGTCCACCTTGTCCATACCGCCGAACGCTTCGTCGAAGACGCTCCGCCACACAGGACATTCGCGGGATGGGCGACCACAGCCGCACAGCCTGTTCTCGATCAGGGCGTGCTTCCAGATGAAGTTCAGCTCGCCGCCTGAGAAGAAGCCATCCACCTGTCCCAGGCTGTTCGAGAGGATCGTGCTCCCACTCCGCCCGAAACCCGCGACGTACAATACCTTCGTTGGCGTGCTATCCACGGGCCTCTCCCCCACTACCGGCAGATCTGCGTCCACGCCGCAGCAGCCGCTGCGCCACTTTCCAGAAGGTGCCGAGGAACTCCTTATCCGTCTCCGAGAACCCGAGAAGCCACAGCAGCCCGAAGAAGAGAACAACAAGGAAGCCGCCGAGGAACATTATCGTTGGAACGGAGACCGGCACTGGCAGGAACCCGAATATCGCATCGAGCGGCAAGGATATCTTCAGAACGTAGGTTACGACGGCGGCGACGGCGCCAGCCGTCAGGGGCTTCAGCCACGCTGAATTGACCGGCCAGTATCCGAGCCGCCACTTTACGGCCGACATAGTACCCGTGTTCTCGACGATGATGGCCGTGGCCATCCCGATGGCGGCCCCCAAAACGTCGAAGCGCGGTATGAGGATGAAGCTGACGATCACACCCGTGGCGGCGGCGACGGAGGTTGCGATCATGGCGTAATTCTGGTTCTCGGTCATGGCGAGCATCCGTGGCGCGGGGCCGACAGACGAGCTGTATAGCTGCGCGATGGAGACTATGACGAGCGCCGTAACGCCAGCCCCGAAAGCCTCCCCGAAAATCCCCAGCACCTCGGGTCCGAAGACCACTATCACCAGGAAAAGCGCGAACGCGCCGGTGAAGATCCAGCGCGACACGTCCTTGTAAAGCCTGCCCATCTCCTCAGTATCTTGCCGCGCGTGGAGGCTGGAGATGATCGGGGAGAAGATGCCGCTGAAGGCGAAGCGCACCACCGTCAGGAAAGTGGCGGTGCGCGCTGCGGCGTTGAAGATACCGACCGGAGCCCCGGCTGCGAAAACGCCAAGGATCAGGATCGCGGAGAAGTTATTGAGGTACTGGGCGCCCTGCGTGATGCTCATGGGAATCGAGACGCCAAACAGCGACTTCAACTCGAATCTGGTCTGCGCCCGGCGATTGAAGAGATCCGGAAACAGCTTCCTGAGGTAGTAGATACCGACGATCCCGGCGAGGAGCATAGAGAAAGCGTAGGCGGCTATCACACCGTAGATCTTCGCCCCGAGCACGTAACATACGCCGACGAACAAGAGGAACAATCCAGGACGTATGAGCTGCTGGATGTAGGCTGCGTACGTCACGGTCTGGAAACCCTGGGTGGTCCACGCGGTCATGGTCATGAACACGAAGAACGGCAGCACGAAAGCGAAGCCTCGCAGTACACTCACCATGTTGGCCCCGTTCTCCTTCAGCCAGCCCGAGTTGGCTATGAAGCCGGCCCCGAAGAACAGCACGACTGAGAGGATCAGGCTCAAGATGATCGGCAACAGAAGCGCCATCACTATGGTGCCGCGTACCCGCGCGGCGTCCTTATGCTCCCGGTAGTGGGCGACGTAACGCACCACGCCGTTCTCCATGCCGAAGCGGGAAAGAATCTGCAAACCGTTGATCAGCGCGACGCCAGCCGTATAGAAACCGTAGTACTGCGCGCCGAGCAGGCGCGCGAGGACGGGCTGCGTCCCGAACGCGAGCAGTTTCCCGATCCCCTGCCCGGCGGTGCTTATGCCTGCGCCACGAGCAACCTTGGCGACGTTGGTGTCGTCCTCTTTGGGACCGACAGGCTCGTCTACCTTCGCCCCGACGGCACCGGCTTCCGAGGTTTCTTCCTCGCGCACGTTACCCTGCTCTTCATCAAAGTCTTGTCTGGAAGTCACGGCGCTAGATTATAGAGGTTTTGACGCAGGACGCGAGGCTGGCCTGTCGAGGCTAGGTGGCTGCCCGTTTTTTGCGGCGGAAGGACAACACGCCGTGGACAAAGAGCGAGAAGGCCAGCCAGACCCATCCTGCGCCAAAGATCGTCCACAAGGTCGCCCCGAGGGTCCCGAAATCGTAGACGAAGGAAATCAGGCCGCAGAGGCCCCCGATCACGAAGGGCAACAATCCCCAGGTGGGCAAAGCGCCATCTTTCGGGGCGAAAACCCCGAAAAGTATCGAACCAGCGGCCAGAAGCAGAAGTCCAAGCCGGAAAGTCCTCCAGGCGGGGGCAGTCATGATGTAGATGTTGTCCAGATGGAGCCAGTACAGGCCAAAATCACCAGCGATTACCATACAAAGCCCGATGGCTGCGGCGAAGAAGCCGATCTTCTGCAGCAGGCCGGAACGTTCCGACTGCCTCAGTTGAAGCCCGATCAGGCCGATCAGAAGCAGCAACGGGGCCGAGGGAAAGAGCTTCCAGAATACGTCGGGGGTCTTGAACTTTAGGTCGGAGAGGTGCACGCCCAGCGGGGAGAGCGCCCACAGCATACCGCCGGGCGCGCACAATAGCCCGACCCATCTGATGAGGAACCTGATCAACCCTCGCAATGCTAGTCTCCCGTGTGTATCCCGATCTTCAGGCTCAATACTTTGGCAGAGAACCCCCCGCGTCTGCAAGCACGTAGTCATCGAACATGTGCTTGACGACGTCGGAGTTGCTTCCAGCTATGTCTTTCTTCATGTCCGGGTCTAAGTTTAGATCGAACAGCTTCTCCTCCGTCCGGTCGTTGCGGGCTGTCATTATGTACTGATCGTCGCGCGCCCATACGTAGTTGTCGTACCCGAGCGTGAAATGCGGGCGGTCCTCCGCAGGCTGCCCGCCTTCGAGGATCGGGGAGATGTCCTGCCCGTTCATCTCGGCTAGTTGCTCGATGCCGAGGAGGCTGAGCACCGTTGGCGCGATGTCGTGGATGGAGGCGTAGAAATCGCTTGTCTTGCCAGCGCCCTTGCCCTCGGGATGCCGGATGAAGAACGGGATGTCCGTGAGTTCCGGGTAGAGCGCGGGGTATGGCTTGCCTGTGTATCCGTGCTCACCGAGGGCGACGCCGTGGTCGGCGACGACCATGAGCAGGGTGTTCTCCGAGAGACCGAGATCGTCCATCCTGTTCAGGAAGTTTCCCAGCCAGTGGTCCACCATCGTGACTTCACCGGCGTATAGGGCCTTCATTCTTTCGAGTTCAGTGTCGGTGATCCAATCATCCTTCGTGTAGTTGGGGACTATTGGCTCGGGGCCGTCGTAGCCGTCACTGTACATGTTGACGTACTTCTCGGGCGGGTCCCATGGCTCGTGGGGATCGAAGGAATCAACCACCAGGAAGAAAGGCTGGGCCTCGCGGGCGAGCTCCAGATATTCGCCCGAGCGGGTGAAAACCTGCGGGGAGAAATAGTCCTCTTCCCCCTTGCGATAGCGGGTGTTGGCGAGGTACTGGCGTACTTTATCCCTCATGCTCCCGTCGTTGCCTGGGACCGTGTAACGGTTGACCTGCTTCTCGGAGATTGAATACGTGGAACGGTAGTGGTCGCGCTCCTGGCCCCTGATGAAGTCGAAGACGTCGAAGCCGCGCTGGAAGTTCATGGAGGCTTTGAACTCGTGCTGGGTGTCTGTGATGAGGACCGTGTTGTAGCCTTCGGGCTTTAGCACTTCGGTGAGGGTTGTCTCGTTTTCGGGGATGCGCTGCCAGCCAGCGGGGAAGTAAGTCTCGCCTTTCTGGGGAACCCAGTTTCGGAAGGGCCAGGTTCTCATTCCGGTGTAGATGGACCGGCGGGCGCAGATGGTTGGGATGGATTCAGGGTAGGCGCGCGTGAAGCGGAGGCTTTCGTCGCCCAGGGCGTCGAGGTTGGGAGTCCGGATCCAAGGGTTCCCGTATGCCCCTATGTGGTCTTTTCGGAAGCTGTCCAGGATCACCAGTATGACGTTCATTCTCGACCCTCCACTCGGAAGATATGTACAGCCGGAACTGGCGGCGGAGGCGCCCAGAAAGGCGGTCCCCGCAGTCCCCGCTCCTGCCGCCTTCAGAAAGTCTTTGCGCGTCAGCGTGCGCCGCAACCTGCTCCTTATCGGGAGAACTTACCGGACTTTTGCACCACGTAATATACCCGTATTTGATCGCCATGGAGCCTTTTGGCAAGGCGTATACCCGGATGCGCCGCAGCTCCGAGATTCTAGGTAGCGCCGAAGAAGCGGAGCGTCTCCCGCAGCCCGGATGCGAGATCCACCTCGGGATGCCACCCGAACGTATCCCCGGCACGCGAAGGGTTCACGCTGCTGCGGCTCTGCTCGCCAGGCTTGCCTGGACCGTGTTCGGGCGGCAGATCCTTGCCCGACTCATTACGCAACAACTCGTATAGCCGGTTCACGTCGGTCTCGATGCCCGTGCCGACGTTGTACGCACCGGAAGGGACTTCAAGCTCCAGGGCCAGCACGTTGGCGCGGGCCACGTCACCTACGAACACGTAGTCGCGGGTCTGCTCCCCCGTGCCGTTGATCGTCGATGTCTTGCCGTCGCGCAGGTTGCCGCAGAAGATCGCCACGACCCCTGCCTCACCGTGCGGGTCCTGACGCGGGCCGTACACGTTGGCGTAGCGTAGCGCCACGTAAGGCAGCCCATACTGGGTCTCGTAGTAGTGCAGATACCGCTCCCCTGCCAGCTTCGAGACGCCGTATGGGGAGACAGGGTACTGCGGATGATCCTCCGCTGCGGGAAACTCCTGCTGCTCGCCATAGACGGCCCCACCAGTGGAAGCAAGGATGAACTTTTGTACCTCGTGCTCCACGCAGTTCTGCAACAGCCGGACGGTGCCGAGCACGTTCACGTCAGCGTCGAAGTCCGGCTCGCGCACGCTGCGACGCACGTCCATCTGGGCAGCCTGATGGGCCACAGCCTCCGGCCTGAACTCCCAGAACACGTCATCCAACCCGGAACGGACGTCAGCCTCGAAGAAACGTGCGCCTTCGGGGACGTTCTCCCGCTTCCCTGTCGAGAGGTTGTCCGCGACGGCTACCTCGTGGCCGCCCTCCAGAAGATGATCCGCAACGTGCGACCCTATGAAACCGGCCCCGCCGGTGACGAGAACCCTCATCGTCCCGCGGGCGCCCCCACGCGCCCCACACGTTGCTCGAACCAGTTTATTGTGGCTTCGAGGCCCTCACGCGCCGGGGTGCGAGGCTCCCATCCAAGGGCCTCCCTTGCGCGGGTTATGTCAGGGCAGCGCTGCTTCGGATCGTCCTGCGGGAGCGGTTTGTAGACGATCTCGCTGCGGCTGCCTGAGAGTTCCAGGATCAACTCAGCCACCTCCTTCACCGTGTATTCGACGGGGTTTCCGATGTTCACGGGCCGCCACTCCTCTCCGTGCATCAGGCGAAAGACGCCTTCGACGAGGTCGTCCGCATACTGCACGCTGCGGGTCTGGGAGCCGTCGCCGTAGACGCTGAGCGGGATGCCAGCCAGCGCCTGGGTGATGAAGTTGGGGATCATACGCCCGTCATCAGGGCGCATCCGTGGTCCGAAGGTGTTGAATATCCTTACGATGCGGGTGTCCACGCCGTGGTGGCGGCGGTAGGCCATAGTGATGGCTTCGGCGTAGCGCTTCGCCTCGTCGTAGACGCCGCGGATGCCGATGGGGTTGACGTTCCCCCAGTAGTCCTCGCGTTGTGGATGGACCTGCGGATCTCCGTACACCTCCGAGGTCGAGGCGAGGATGAGCCGCGCCTCCTTGGCACGGGCCAGGCCGAGGGAATTGTAAGTACCGAGGGCGCCGACCTTGAGGATCGGGATCGGTATGCGCTCGAAGTCCACCGGGCTCGCGGGGGAGGCGAAGTGGTAGATCTCATGCAGTTCCCCCGCGACGCCGATGTGGGTGGTCACGTCGTGGTCCACGTACTCGAAGTCCGCGTCCTCTTTGAGGTGGGCCACGTTGTCCAGCGACCCGGTGCGCAGGTTGTCCATGCAGATGACGCTGTAGCCTTCCGCCAGCAACCCCTCGCAGAGGTGGCTCCCCAGAAACCCGGCCCCGCCCGTGACCAGCGCCCGCTTCTTGTCCCCGCTACTCACGCCCGAAACCCCTGTACAGAAGCCCGGCGTCGCGCGCCGAGGCCGCGTCCAGGGCGTTGCGTCCATCCACAAGCAGCTTCGGCGGCTCCATGAGCGACGAGGCCTCCTTCAGATCCAGCCCCCTGATGTCCTCCCACTCGGTGACCACGACAGCCGCGTGCGCCCCAGAGAGCGCCTCGTGCGGGTCGAAGACTACTTTCAGGTCTGGGAGGCGGCGGGCGGCTGCCTTGCCTGCTACGGGGTCGTAGCCAACCACGCGCGCGCCGCGGGTGACGAGGGCGCGGGCGATCTCGAGGCTCGGGGCTTCCCTGATGTCGTCGGTGTTCGGCTTGAAGGCGAGACCGAGCAGCGCGACGCGCTTGCCCTTCAGGGTGTGCAGGTCGTGCTGGAGCTTGGAGATCACACGCCGCCGCTGGCGCTCGTTCACGGAGACCACGGAATCCAGCAGCGTCGGCTCGTAGTCGTACTCGCGGGCGATGGAGCGGAGGGCAGAGACGTCCTTCGGGAAGCACGAGCCTCCCCAGCCGATGCCAGGGTTCAGGAAGCGGCTGCCGATGCGGGCGTCCAGGCCGATGCCTGTAGCCACGCTGGAGACGTCCGCGCCGACGAGTTCGCAGACGTTGGCTATCTCGTTGATAAAGCTGATCTTGGTCGCAAGGAAAGCGTTGGCCGCGTATTTGATCATCTCGGCGCTAGCCAGGTCCGTGGTGACGAAAGGAACCGCAGCCCGCGGCCTCGGGTCCATCTCCGTCGGGAAGGTCTGCTCGATGAGAGGCTTGTACAACTCCCTCATGGTGTCGAGCGCGTCGCGCCCCTCGGAGCCGAGCACTATTCTGTCAGGAAAAAATGAATCGTAGACAGCGCTCCCTTCCCGCAAGAACTCGGGGTTGGATACTACGCGGTAATCCACGTCTCCTTCATCGTTCTCGGCGGCGCCCTCCCTGATGAGCATGGAGACGTAGTCACCGGAACCGACGGGTACGGTGCTCTTGTTCACCACGACGAGCGGATGCTTTCGCTGGGCGCCGGCCAGCGCGCCGCCTATGCTTCGGGCGACGGCGGCCACGCTCCCGAGGTCGGCGGAACCGTCATCACCCTGCGGGGTGTCCACGGCTATGAAGACCACGTCGGAGTCGCGCACTACCTCTGGAAGGCTTGTGGTAAAGGAGAGCCGTCCACGATTTACGCTGCGCGAGACCAGGTCTTCAAGGCCGGGTTCGTAGATCGGCATCCTGCCTTCCCGCAGTTGATCCACGAGCGCCTCGTTCTTGTCCACGCACGCAACCCTGTGCCCGATATGCGCCAGGCAGGCGCCAGTCACGAGCCCAACGTACCCGGACCCAACCACCCCGACGCTAAAACTCTCGGCCAAAACCTCTCCTCAAACGTCCTTCAAGATCCGGCAAAACTTACACTCTCGGACCTCGACTTACAAGGAAAACGCCGGGAGTAGCCCCGTTCAGTACGCGCCTTCGCGGCGCAGAACGGCGCCGAGGGTGCGGAGTATGATCTTCACGTCGAAGGAGAGCGACCAGTTCTCGATGTAGAAGAGGTCAAGGCGAACCATCTCCTCGAAGGGGAGGTTGCTCCGGCCGCTGATCTGCCACAGGCCAGTCATCCCAGGCACGGCCGCGAGCCGCCGTTTGTGCAGTTCTCCCATCCGCTCGAAATCTCGTAGGGGAAGCGGACGCGGCCCTACCAGGCTCATGTCGC
Source organism: Rubrobacter sp. (assembly GCA_013695335.1). Lineage (GTDB taxonomy): Bacteria > Actinomycetota > Rubrobacteria > Rubrobacterales > Rubrobacteraceae > JACDGB01. The sequence continues at coordinate 2,595 of JACDAR010000350.1, read as the reverse complement.
CCTTCAGGACGTTCACGAGTTGCGGCAACTCGTCGAGGCTCCAGCGCCGCAGAAACCGCCCGAACGGGGTCACGCGGGGGTCATCCCTGATCTTGAACGCCGCGCCCCCGCCCTCGTTGAGTTCTTCCAGCTCGGGCTGGCGCAGCTCTGCGTGTTCGTACATCGAGCGGAACATCAGGCAGACGAATACCTCCTCATCAACCCCTGCGCGCTTCTGGCGGAAAAGGATCGGGCCTGACGAGCTTGTTCTCACGAACAGGCCAAGCGTCAGGAAGAGCGGGGAGAGGATTACCAGCCCGGCCCCGGACACCGTAACGTCCAGGGCACGTTTCATGAGCCGCTGGGTGTTGTCCAGGCGGGGATAGCGAACCTCGACGAGCGGAAGCCCGAGGCTCTGGGAGACGGTTGGCTGGCTCCGCATCAGGGTGAGCGCGCCTGGGACCACCCGCATCCGCACGCCCCGCAGGCGCACCGAGCGCAGGAGGTCGAGCAACTCCTCGTCTGGCAGCCTCTCGCCCCCGACAAGGACCACGCTCCTCGCGCCCGTGCTGTCCAGCGTGGCCCGAAGGGCTGGGAGATCCACCTCCCCAGCACCAAGGTCCACCTCGGCCACACAGGCGTAGGCGCCCGAGGTTTGCTCCATCAGCCTGCGTACCCTGGTCCTCTCCGCCTCGTCCCCGATGATGATGGTGGGTATCTTCCCAAGCCCCCTGCGATAGAGAAGCTCGATAGCCTGTTCGTAGAGTACCCTGAGTGCTCCGGCGACCGCGAGGGAGAGGAAGGCTGCAAGCAACACCATCCCTGCAGTCAGGCCGCTCTGGGGATATAGACGCTCCCCCACCACGAGCAGCCCGGCCCAGACGAGCCCCGCCCCAACCAGCGCGCCCGGATTGCGCCTGACCCTGGCGCGGTTGTAGAGATCGTAGGCCGCGAAGATGGATATCCAGACCGCAAGCAGCACTGGCGCCAGGGAGAATGGCCGTCCGATACTGCCCTCCGTGGCGTAAGATGCGGCGGCAAGCCCGGCAAGCATCGCCACAGCGTCAGCGAGCACCAGGACCGCGATGCTCAGGAAGCGCCGCGGCGCTCCCATCAACAACAGCCTCTTGAGGGTCCCTTTCAAGGTATTAGAAGTTCCTTTCCGGGACCAGTATACAGTCGCAGCGGCGACTGATGAAGCCAGGCGCGAAGCCCGAGCCCCGCGGTCCCCGAAACCCGAAACGGTGCCCGATAGCCCGCGCCAGGAACAACGGGTTGACAGGGAGATACCGGCGCCACAAGCGGCGCGGCTCGAAGGCGAGCCGTCCACTGAAAGCCGTTATCCGTGAGCAGTCGCCACCGCGAGGTTCCGCGACGGATTGGCTTTACAGGCCGACGACTATGGTGGTGGCAACCCCGAGGAAGACGAGCTGGCCCGCTGCCAGGGCTCGGGCGACGCCGTAATGCTCGATCAGCCAGTCCGAGACGTCGATCTTCCACCCGAGTATGCCAAGTAGTATGAACACCGCTCCGAGGGCCCTGATCAGGCCGTACGTGCCATAGATGACGGCGCCGAATGCCGGAGCCCCTACGAGGAAAGCTCCCAGCGGTATCGTGTACCACAGCCAGAATCCTATCCGGCTGGTGGCCCCGAACCCCAGCACCAGGCCATTCCGGGTGGCCCATCTCAGCGGTCCCTTGTGTACCCAGCGCTGGGGTGTCTCGCAATCGAACTGTGGAAGCAGTACGTGACGACCGAAGAGATCCAGGCTACCGACAGCAACCGCCGCGAGGGCCAGGATGCTCCCTATGGCGAGACGAAGGTCGAGGGCGAGAAGACCCCCCACAACACCAAGGGCCGCGCCCGTAACGAGACCAGCGAGCGCCGACGAGAGCGAATAGACTATCGCCTTGGCAACCCAGCTTCTGCCCGCCTGGTTCCGATGCACGTCGGAACTCGCGATCCCGTAGACCGCATTCGGACCTCACGGAAGCGTCTGCTGGGCTATCGCCGTCACCGCCGCCGAGAGGACGAGCAAAGCGAAGATCCAGCCTGTCCCCTCGGGGCCGCGCGCGAGTACTCCTATGATGGCGCTAAGCCCGGCGGCCGTGGGTAGTACGCTGAGAAGCTTTCGCTTCGTCAGCAAACGTGGCCCACGAAACCGCGGCAGATGCACAGGTTACGGTTCGCGCTGATCCAATCGCAACACCGGTAGACGCGGCAGCCTATACGGATTCTCCAGCAGTGATTTCCCCCGCAGGTGTAGGCTTTTCTGCGGCAACGGGGACAGTTATCGCCCCTGCAGCTACCGCACGCCGGCGCCCCGTTGCAGCCTGGAGGGGCTGCCTCCGCTTCCCGTGGCGCGACGAACATTCCGGCGGCGGCGCCGAACAACGCCAGGCTGGCGGTCCGCAGGAAGCTACTACGTCCGAAGCGGACCTTCGAGAGATGCTCGTCGTCGATTGACGCCTCGAGTTCCTCCACCTGTGTTCTGTCCAAAGGCATGCTCTGTCATCTCCCTTCGGTAGCTTCTTTTTCCATTATCTCTACAAAGTTCCTCTTTTGCACCGAGGCGCTCCCGGATTCCATGAACTCGATCAGGGCGGATGCGCCCC
>JACDAR010000348.1 GCA_013695335.1 Rubrobacter sp. | reverse complement strand
GGGGCCGACGCAAACGAGAAGACAGTCCACCGGTGCGCGGAGGCGACCAGCTTCGAGCGGCGCTCCGGCGGTCGGCAGCGGGGGCAAGAGGATGCCAAATCAGGCGTCAGGAAGGGCGTCGCTGGCGACTGGAAGGGCGTCTTCACCGAACGTGATAGAAACATCTTCGAGGAACAGGCGGGTTCGGTTCTGGCCGAGTTCGGCTACGAAAGAAGCAACGACCGGGTGTAGATCGGCCCCGGAAAACAGGGTTTTGCGAGTACGGAGGAGTATTTCGGATGCCGGTATACAAAACGCGGACGGCCTTCGAGGTGGCGCGGAGGATCAAGCTGTACTTGAACCTGGAGGCTGGCGCGGTACGCAACGGCGCGCCGGTTCCAGGCGAAGAGCCATCCGGCGGTGAACGGGTAGAGAGGCTGGAGCACACGCTCAAAGAGAAAGAGCGGGAGGTTGCCCAGTTATCCGCCAAGCTCGTCGCGGCTGAAAGCGGCGGCGGGGAGCGGGCTGGCAACGTCAACCCTGAGAACGTGATCTGGATGCTCGGCACGGCGAGGACGGGGAGCACCTGGCTCGGGGATATGATGAAGAGCCTCCCCGGACACGACCTGTGGCACGAGCCCCGCGCCGGCGAGTTCTTCGGTTTCTACGCCTACGAACGGGCTGCTGGCCGCAAGACCGCCAACTTCATCCTCGGCCCCCAGCATCGGGACGTGTGGCTGAAGTCCATGCGCAACTTCGTGCTCGACGGCGCTGAGGCAAGGTTCCCTGATCTCGAAGCGTCGGAGTACCTGGTTATCAAGGAGCCGAACGGCTCCATCGGCGCGCCGCTGCTCATGCAATCCATGCCTGAGAGCCGGATGGTTTTCCTGATCCGTGACCCAAGGGACGTTGCTGCCTCGGCCCTCGACGCCGCCAGCGAGGGTGGCTGGCTCAGCCAGCGCATGAAGAAGAGCGACAGGGTCAGGGCGCGGGTAGAAACCGCCACGAGCCAGCCCAACGTCCTGGTCGAAAACCGCGCCCGCATGTACCTCCAGGCCGTTGGCAACTCCCGCGACGCCTACGAAGCCCATCAGGGTCCGAAGGTGCTTGTCCGCTACGAGGAGCTTCGGGCTGACGCCCTTGGGACCATGAAGCGCATCTACTCAGAGCTTGGGATAAAGATGGGGGAACGAAAGCTCGACAGGGTGGTGAAGAAACACGCCTGGGAGAGCATCCCTGAGGACAAGAAGGGGCCGGGCAAGTTCGCCCGCAAGGCCACGCCAGGCGGCTGGCGCGAGGATCTGACGCCGAAGCAGATCCGGATAGTCGAGGACATCACAGCCCCCCTGATGAAAGAGTTCTACCCGGCCGGTTGAACGCGGGGTGGCCGCGTGGGGCTGCCATCGGCGCTCCCGCCACTTTGAAGTGAAATTTGTGTAAATATATGCGGGTTGCAGAAAAGCCGGGCAGCATCTCGGGAGGATCTCTGTTGCCAGTATTCAGAAACCGTGTGGCTTTCGAGGTAACGCGGGGGATAAAAGCCTTCTTGAACCTGGAGGCGGGCTTCACCCGCGGCGAGACGCCGGACGCCGCGCCAGAACCAGCAAATACCGGGGTGAAAGCCCGAGCGGGCGTTCGGCCCGAAAACATGATCTGGATCTTCGGTTCAGGGCGCTCTGGCTCGACGTGGCTCAGGTCCATGATGTCCGACATGGAGCGCCACGGCGTCTGGGAGGAACCGATGGTCGGCCAGCTCTTCGGGGTCTTCCACAGGCAGGCCCAGGAGGGACAGCTCAAATCCGCCAACTTCATTATGGGCGAGCCGACGCGGAAGGGCTGGACGCACTCCATCAGGAACTTCATCCTCGATGGCGCACATTACGCCAACCCGCGCCTGAAGCCTGATGACTACCTGGTTATCAAGGAGCCAAACGGCTCAACAGGCGCGCCGCTGCTTATGGAGGCGCTGCCAGAGAGCCGGATGATCCTGCTTGTGAGAGACCCACGCGACGTGGCGGCTTCGGTCCTCGACGGCGCCAAGAAAGGGAGCTGGCTCTACGAGCGCAAGGACAAAGGCAGCTGGAAAGAGAACGCCCTGGCAGACACCAACCCGGAGGCAATCACCCGGCGCAGGGCCAACATGTACATGACGCAGGTCGGCAACGCCAGGGACGCCTACAAGGCCCACAAAGGCCCGAAGGTGCTTGTCCGCTACGAGGAGCTTCGGGCTGACACCCTTGAGACCATGAAGCGCATCTACTCAGAGCTTGGCATCCCGGCTGGGGAAGAGGATCTCGCGCGCGTAGTGGAGAAGCACGCCTGGGAGAACATCCCTGAGGAGAACAAGGGCGAAGGCAAATTTTATCGGAAGGCTACGCCGGGAGGGTGGAGGGAGGATCTCACGCCCAAGCAAGCCGGGATAGTGGAGAAGATCACAGCCCCCCTTCTGGAGGAATTCTATCCCGCATGAGCCGGGGAAAGTGAGGTAGATCCCCAGATGCCCGTGTACAGGCAGAATGTGCTCTTCGAGGTGGCGCGCGGGATCAAGGCGTTCCTCAACTTCGAGGCCGGAGTTACCCGAGGCCCCGCGCCGGGAGAAGGCGATAGCCTCACCCTTGAGGAAGCCCGCAAGCGCCTCGAAGACAAGAACCGCCAGATCTCGCGACTCGAAGAGAAGGTGAGGGAGGGGAGATCCAGCACCCCAGCCGGCGACCTGAAACCCGAGAACGTGGTCTGGATGTTCGGAACCGCCCGTGTGGGTTCCACCTGGCTCGGCTCCATGATGGACGAGCCAACGGGCCACACCATGTGGCACGAGCCGCTGGTCGGCACCCTCTTCGGGGGTTTCTACTACGGACGCGGCTCCCACCGAGGCGGCAAGCACGGCATCCTCGGCGGCCCAGACGACAAACGCTCGCGGGCCATCCGCGCCTTCATCCTCGCGTCAGCCCACGAAAAGTTCCCTGAAGTTTCCGGGGATGGATATCTCGTGGTCAAGGAGCCGAACGGATCGAACGGCGCGCCGCTGCTGGCGCAGGCTTTGCCAGAGAGCCGCATGATCTTCCTGGTCCGCGATCCCAGGGACGTTGTCTCATCCAACCTCTCAGGCAAGTCCGAAGGCGGATGGACCGCAGAGGCGTACAAGAGGGGACGCCGCAAGGGCGCTCCACCCCCGTCTGATCCACAGACCATAGTGAGGCAGGGCGCAAGGAAATACCTTGAGTTCATAGGCCGCTCCAAGGAAGCCTTCGACGCCCACGAGGGACCGAAGATCCTGGTTCGCTACGAGGAGCTTCGGGCTGACACCCTGGCGACTATGAAGCGCATCTATTCGGAGCTTGGTATGAAGGTGGATGAGGCCGAGGTTGAGCGGGCCGTGGAGAAGCATTCGTGGGAGAACATCCCGGATGAGAAGAAGGGCGATGGCAAGTTCTATCGGAAGGGGGCCTCGGGTGGATGGAGCGAGGATCTCACGCCCGAGCAGGCTAAGATGGTGGAGGAGATCACAGGCCCCCTCCTGAAAGAGTTCTATCCCGAAAAGCAGACCAGCCGGGCGGGCGTTTGAGAGAGCATCGCCTGAAAGTCCTGGATGGGTGGGAGGTGTAAGGATGCCGCTCTTCAGAAGCCGCACCGCCTTTCAGTTAGCCGGGAAGGCGAAGGCTTTTATCTACCTCGACACCGGTGTCGTCAGCGGCGATGAGCCCCCGACCCCGGAGGTATCTCAGACGAAGCTGCGCCAACAACTCGCGAGCAAAGACCAGCAGCTCGTGGAGGCCCAGCAAGCGCTGGCGAACAGGGACCACAGGATCTCCGGGCTGGAGAGAGAGCTTGGCTGGCATACCGTTGGCGCTGGGAACATAGCCTGGATCTTTGGCACCGTCAGGACAGGTAGCACCTGGCTGGCCTCCATGATGCGCGACGGCCACAACCACGCCATGTGGAACGAGCCCCGCGTCGGGGAACTTTTCGGCTCTTTCTACGAGAGCGCCGCCCATCGTCGCGACAACGAGAACTTCGTAATGGGAACGCACCGCAAGTTGGTATGGCTGAAATCCGTCAGGGACTTCGTCCTCGACTCGGCGAGCGCCAGGTTTCCCAGATTCGCCAAAGGTGGCTTGCTCATCATAAAAGAACCATCCGGCTCCATAGGCGCGCGCATCCTGATGGAGGCGCTGCCCGAGAGCGCCATGGTGCTGCTTGTGCGCGACCCGAGGGACATCGTGGCATCCGCGCTGGACGCCGCCAGGGAAGGTAGCTGGGCCTACGAACTGCGCGGCACCAAGCGGCGCGAGAGGCAAGGGCTTGTCGGGGCCGCCGGCGCCCCGCTGGACGACTTCACTGGCAAATCCCAGGATGAAGTGGTCGAGGATCAGGCGTCCATGTACCTGAAATACGTCGGAAATTCCAAGAA
>JACDAR010000336.1 GCA_013695335.1 Rubrobacter sp. | reverse complement strand
CCTTTAGCGAGCCCGAGTGCTCGTCCGGCGGGAGCGTGCAGCGGAAGTGGGTGGCGACCGTGTCCTGGCCGCCGGGGTAGTCCGGCAGCAGAACGCTTCCCTTGTCGCGGCTGTCCACGTTGCCGGTCACGAGATGAAGCTCCTCGCCGTCTGCACCTTCGAACACGCTGAGGTCACGTACCCCGGCTATATCGCCACCGTGCCCCACTGCGTCAACCACCCAGAAACCCCGCACCCCGGGGAGCCCGCCGTCTGAATCGAAGAGGCGGTCTATGCCTTCCATCTCGACGAGCACGGGATGGCCTTCGGCGGAGATGGGGAAGCGCAGGCCGAGGAGGAGCGAACCGTCCCCCCTGAAGGCCGCGCCTTCGATGTTGATCGGATAGTCGTCCTCACGCACGAGGCCGGACCACTTCTTTCCCTCCTTCTCGCCGCGCTCTATGGTCGCCTCGATGAGGGCTTTGCGGGAACGTTTGCCGAGCGGAATGAGATCCAGCCCCATCTCCTTGAGCGCGTCGTTCAGGATGCGGTGCAGGGCGAAGCTCCGGCGCGAGACCTCCATCTCCACCGCAGGGTCCTGAAAGGCGTGGTGTACGTCGGCCTCCCTGAAGCGGGCGACGAAACCCCGCTTCGGTTGCAGAGGGCCGTCCTTGCTCCCGAAATGGGAACCGAACGCGTACACCCAGCCGTCGTGGCGGGCCAGGGCCTCGGCGTCCTCGGTTCTTCCACTATCGCCGACGGGCTCGCAACGGAAATGGTCGATCTGCCAGCCGTCCTGGATCCGGGCTCCCGTTGGATGCCCGATGACGCCGATGCAGTCTTCGATCCCACCCTCATCCAGCACCACCCAGAACCCGAACTCCCACCCGTGCGCCTCTAGCAGGGGCGCGTCCTCGATGGCGAGCAAGCCCGAAGCCTCGTTTGGATGCAGGTTCAACTCCATCATGTAAAGCTCGTCGCCACCCTCGTTCGCCACGCGCAGCCTCCTCTTTCGGGATCTGATGGATCAGGTAGAGCCGGATACGGTCAACGGCCCGAAAAGTCTCGCGGGCGTCGGATCAACCCTGCGAAAGTCCCTTCCTCCGCAACTCCTCAAGCGCCTTTTCAGACTTCGCCAGATCCCCCAGGCCCATCCCTTCGAGCACCTCGGGTGCCTTGGTGAACTGGATGTCGGAGTATTCGACAACCTGCCAGTGGTTGCCCCACGGGTCGAGGAAATCCAGGCCCCTCCCTGGCAGTATCTCCGCGTCTAGCTCGCGCAGCGCCAGCCGGACGGCCTCCCTGTCATCCACTACCATCCCGATGTGCCTGTGATGATCCGGGGTCTGCGTCCTGCCTTCGGAGAGGGCGAGGAACTGATCTCCGGCGTCCACGAACGCCATGCCGGGGGCGCGTCCCCGTAGCCCCACCTCGAAGATGCGCCCGTAGAACTCCAGCGCCGCCTCCAGATCCCCGACCTCCAGCGCGACGTGGTTGAACCCGACCAGCCGCGCCCGCTTCTCCTGCTCCGCCATGCCCGCATTATCCTCACGTTCGACGCCCGCCGCCACGAGACAGGAAGTTGCGGTTCCCGTAGAACGTGTTACATTCTTTCCCTGCTCCAAACGAACTTCCGCGAGAGGGAAGCCAGATCTCAGCCAACCTCAAAACTATGCTGGTCGTGGTGCTAATCGCGACAGCCGTTATCGCAATCCTGTTCCAGAACGGCTCCGGTGAGGCTATGCGAAGTGTCGCCGAGGTCCGGCACCCGGAACAAATAGTAGCTCCTCCCACCTCACGGAAGATGATCGCCTCGTATTATGGTCCCGGCCTCCAGGGAAACCGGACGGCCAGCGGCGAACCCTTCGACCCGCAAGAATACACAGCCGCCCACAACAGCCTGCCCCTGGGCACGGAACTCCGGGTGAGCTACGGTGGCAAGTCCGTCCGGGTCACCGTCAACGACCGCGGCCCGTATGCGCCTGGCTATGACCTCGACCTCTCGCTGGCCGCCGCCCGTAAGATAGGGCTCATCGAACCCGGCACCGCTCCGGTACGCGTGGTCGTACAGTAGCGGGCGCCTGGGGTCATACTCAAAGCTGCGGAAGGACCTCGCTTGCCAGGGCTTCCAGGCCATCCAGGTCATCCGTCTCCAGCCACTGCAGCATTACCCGCTCGACGCCAGCCTCGGACAGTTTCCCTAGCCGCCCGACGAACTCGTCCGCCGTACCGGCGATGATGCCGGGATCCAGGTCTTCCCGCGATTCGCCTTCGAGCTTACGGTCCACGTCCGCCTCCGTGCGACCGTAGATGGCCCGTGTCATCAGGGTCCGGCACACGCTCTCCAGCGGTCTTCCGGCCTCCTGAAGCAGTTCATCCAGGCGGGCGTTGCGTTCGGCGAATGCTTCTGGCGTCAACAAGACCGCGTTCCACTCGTCGGCATAGC
>JACDAR010000321.1 GCA_013695335.1 Rubrobacter sp. | reverse complement strand
ACTCCTCGTCGGAAAAACCCGCTCCTTCGCCAGCGCCGGCCTGGACGAATACCTCGTGGCCGTGGTGTACCAACTCAGCAACGCCGTCAGGCTGCATGGAGACGCGGCCCTCCATGTCCTTGATCTCTTGCGGTATCCCTACTACCGTCGCCATAACGTTCCTTTCCCTCGTCGCACCCACACTCTCCATACCTTATAGCAAGGTTACTATAAACGTGCAATGATGCTGGTAGATGCAAGCATGTCAGCACTTCAGCCTGTCAGCACGTCAGCTGGTCAGCTTGTTTTCGCTCGTAGGCGAACGCGTGATTCGCGGTGGGTCCGTACATCTACGAGAGGCGCTTTAGTTGGCCCGGTGGTCCCTGGAGGACGTATCGGGACGCAGCCATAATGAGGTGTGCTCGGGCTGCATAGTCTCTTTGACTACTTCGACCAGGTCGTCGCTGAGGGTGGTCAGGTCCGTTTCGTTGCGCAGTCTGGCGGAGAAGGCGCTGAGTGTCTTCGCGGCGTCGTACTTGCTGCGGTAGAAGCGGCGGTCCACGAACGCCTGCACCCGGCGCCTGAGCGGGTTGAAAAGGGCGGCGATAGCCAGCGTGGAGGCGACGGTTGCAAGCTGGTAACTATCTCCCATAAGCGGGGACAAGAGCCTCTGCAACCCCACCACGCCACCAAAGTACACGAGCACCAGCATCACAGACAACGCACCGTAGACGAGGGTGCGGTTGATGACGATGTCTATGTCGTACAGGCGGTGGCGCAGAATGGCAATACCTATGGCTATGGGAATAGCTGGTATCGTGGCTATGTTCAATGCAAATCCCAACCACTCGAACCAGAGCGGCGTGACCATCACTCCGGGGATAACGTATGCAAGGATGATGCCGGTAATGTTCGCCGCGGCAGCGTAAGCGAACCACTTGACCTGCTGGCGTTCCACCCCTGCGGACCAGCGTAGTCGCACAAACAGCGTAAAGACCGCTGCGACTGATAGTAGAGGAAACACGATAACCAGAACCACTTTGTAGACGCCTGAAAAGCCCTCTATCCCGAGCGGGTTCTGGATCGGGCCAAGAACACCCATTAGCGCTCCGGAAGAGAACGCAGAGGAGATCACTCCCACTACGACAATAGCCGCCGTCAGCCACGCCAGCCACCTCCAGCGCCTGCTCGGCAATCCTCCGGTGGGAAACAGAAGGAGCAGGAACACCGTAAGGCCGTTAATAATAGACAGGAGCCAGGAAACGATCCATGCCATCGCTTGACCTGCTGGGAGCGAGTAAGGTTGTGCCAGCAGGGCATAGATCGCGTACTCGGCGCAGAAGTGGCTGATGCTGATGACGAGGCCGAAGAGGCACAAGAGCCAGCCCACGGGGTTTTCGGGGTGGCGCGAGGCGATCAGCGCACCGACCGGGGCATAGCTCATCGCGGTAAGGGTATTGTCGAGCCAGGGAGCGTAGATGTGAGTGCCCGGGTGAGAGAGGTTCAGGTTCAGGAGCAAGAGGCTTAGCACCGTCAGCGCCAAAGAGAGCGCGCACAGCGGCCAGGCAAGCCAGGCAGCGGCGCGGCGGCTCATCCTACCGACTCTTCGACCCTGTTGGTTTGCCAATCTGTCACGACTCCACCTAACTAAACTACCGTCTCTATCTCAGCCCACGCGTGAGGGTTGCTCATCCAAACGCACCTTCCCCATGAGGGTGGTTGTCTCACTCACCTCCTGCTCCTCTGCCGGCATATAGATCGGGGGCATCATCGTGACGCGCAGGACCTATCGGGTGGTTTCGGGCGAGACGGCCTGGGCTTCCGCCTGGATCGCCTCCGCGAGCTTCCCGCCGCGCCAGCTCATGAAAGTGGAGAAAGCGCAGTAGGCGAGGACCGCGCCCGCTATCTCCAGCGGCAGGTGGAAAAGGAAGTCTATGTAAAGGAGCATCTGCCAGTCCTGTATAGGGGTCGACATGTGCAGGTTCAGGTGCGGCCACCAGGAGACCATCAGGTAACCTATTGCGAGGTACATCGCCCACGCCCGGACCCGCGAGTCCGGGGAGACCATCCTCAAGACAGGCAAGCCGAAGACGAGGAATGAGACCCCGAGGCCGAGAAGGATGGCGTCTGCCGCGCCGAGGAACATGAAGAAGGGGATCTGAGCCGCGCTCGGCTCGGAACCCACGTCGGCTGGCGTGAAGAGGACAGGTCCCAGAATGAAGGCCGGGACGGCCACCAACAGGGTCACGATCAGTACCTTCGTGCGGAGCTTCATCTATTGACTCCTTTCGTGTGCGCGTGTCAAACACGCGAGATATCCGCGGCGATCTTCACCGCCCTTACCGGGGCGCGTCACGAACTTCGGAGGACAGGCCACCAGATTCGGTGGCGGCCCGCTGCCGGCCGAGGTCGCGTTCAGGAACAGCGACTTTGCCAGGGTCGTGCCGCCGGCCCCGCCCATCATCGTCAGAAGGCTCCCTGGGAGGCGATGGCCACCCACGCCAACACCGCAAAGATTCCCGCCAGGAAGGCCACCATGACCACAACGTTGCCCGCCATTGCCAGCCGACTGCTCGGGACCGGTGTCAGACCTAAGGCCCTGTAGGCGAGGTAGGCCGCCAGCGGACCGAGGATGAGGGTGCCAAGGTGGATGGCATCGCCGTAGAACGGCACCGAGCCGCAGGGTGGCAAGCAATAGATTATCGTCACGCCGTTGAGGCCGACCCAGAGCACGTTGAACGCCATCAGGCCGACCAGCCCGGACCTCGATCCCCCGACGGCCCGCACCAAGACCCAGGCCCACCAGGTGTACATCAACCCGATGAGCACGGTAAGCACACTCTGCTGCGCGTCCAAGCGCGAGGGCGAGGATCCGAACACGACCCCGAAATCGGCGATCGTGTGCATCAGGCTGAATCCCATCGCGGCCAGGTTGGCCAAGAGCCAGCCAGGAGCACCCACCGGCCCCGGAGTCTTTTTCATACTGCTGCCTTCCTTCGCAACCAGAGCGCAAGAGTCTGCTCGATGTTCATGGCACGCTCCGGCACATTTACGATGAAGAAGGGGTTGGCGAGTATGCCGGTCGCCCCGGCCGCGTAGGCGAAGCGGGCCGCCCACCCGACGCTCGGCTTGCCCGATGTGCTCGTGTCCATCGTTCCCACTCCTTTCGACTCGTCTGGAGAGCCTCATTGCCCACCACCATAGTGGGCGAGCGTCTCCCAACCGTTACGACAAGCGTTACGAACAAGAAATTTCGGAAACTTCCTCGGAAAAGGTCCGAGAACACCCAGGCGCGGTCGGAAGCACATCGTCGGACTAGACAGATAGACGTTGGGAGATCGCCCCGGGGCCGCCCTGGTCCCGGTTGTGAGTGTGCGAGGGCGCGAGCAGCTCCACCAGCTCCACGCGGCTTGCCGGCGATGTCGGGCTCGACTATGCTGGCCCTGTCGTCTTTGTCGTGGCGAGCGCGGGGAGGGTTGGACGGTGCGGGTCTTTCTGGAAACCGACCGGCTGGTGTTGCGCCGGTTCACGATGGCCGACGCGGAAGATCTGTTCGCCCTCGACGGCGACCCGGAGGTAATGCACTTCATAACGGGTGGCAGGCCGACGCCACGCGAGGAGATCGAAAACGACGTTCTGCCCGCTTTCCTCCGCTACTACGAGCGGGGCGACCGGTACGGTTTCTGGGCGGCCGTCGAGAAGTCCACCGGGGACTTTCTGGGATGGTTCCACTTCCGGCCGCGGGAAGGTGGAGACCCGGACGAGGCCGAGCTCGGCTACCGGCTCAAGAGGTCCGCCTGGGGCAAGGGCTACGCCACCGAAGGTTCGCGAGCCCTGATCCACAAAGGCTTCACCGAGCTCGGCGTGCGCCGCGTGGTCGCTGAGACGATGGCCGTCAACGCCGCCTCCCGTCGGGTGATGGAGAACGCGGGCC
>JACDAR010000303.1 GCA_013695335.1 Rubrobacter sp. | reverse complement strand
GGTTCATCGCCATAGAGGAGCGGGTGTCCAAGTTGCGGGACGCCCGCGAGCATCTCGGGGGAGAATGGAAGGATGCCGACCACCGCATCGAACGCGCGAACGCGGAACTGGGGCGGCTCGAGGCCGATCGGAAGCTAGCCAACGAACGGACTTCCCAGGCGGCCAGGATGGATGAGATGGATGGGCTCTTCACCGTGTTCTTCATGAACCTCACCGCCAGGGCGAGGCCCATGCTGGAGGCTGAGGCGTCGGCCCTGGTGCGTGATCTCACCGACGGACGTTACGACCGGATGGAGTTCGACGACAACTACCGGGTGCGCCTGCTCGACCGCTTCGAGGACTCGTACGTCATAGACCGTTTCTCGGGTGGCGAGGCCGACGTAGCGAGCCTTTCTGCGCGGGTGGCTCTATCCAAGATCATCGCCGCCAGGGGTGGTGGGACTTTAGGCTTCCTGGTCCTCGACGAGGTCTTCGGCAGCCTGGACGCGGGACGCCGCAACAACGTGCTCCTCGCGCTGGAGCGGCTCAAGCGGTCGTTCGGACAGATCTTTATCATCTCCCACGTCGCCGAAGTGCAGGAATCCGCCCTGGTGGACGAGGTCTGGATGCTCGAAGAAGACGAAGAGGGCAGAAGCACCATCAGCCGCGTCGAGCAGAGCATCCCGCAGACAGCGGATCTACTGGTCAGGGAGACGTAGCCAGCCGGAGATCCATCGAGCATCCAACCTCGCGGGCTGTTCGCTCCCGATGCTAAAGAGCCGCGATGCTGGGGATCCCGGCTCTCGATTTCATCCCTATTTTATTTCGTAGTACGTGGACGATGGGCTGGCCTGATGCACCCACCCATCGGAATGAACTTCGTTACGCTCCGGCGTTACACCGCGTAGGGTCCGCAGCCGATCTCTTCACCATTCGGTGCGGACCCTATTTATGAAGGGTGAGACTCTTTTCGCGGAGAAGTTGCTTACCGTCGGCTCTCCTGCTGGGGCACGACGTTCTCCTGCGGCCTCCACAGGGAAGTGCATGGAATCTTGGAGGTATCGCAGCGGCTGGCGTACTTGTCAGCTATCTCGGTGACTTCCTCCATGAGACCTTCGCTCAGGGTAGTCGGTTGCAGGCCAAGGTCGAGGAAGCGGTCGTTGCGGACGTGCAGTTCGTTTTCGGCGGCCTCGGCGCGCGGGTTCTGCACGTAGTCTATCTCCGCGCCTGTCTGCCCGGCGACCATCTTGGCGAGGTCGCGTACCCTGTGGGTCTCGGTCATCTGATTGTAGACGTTGACGCGATCGCCCTTCTCCGGTGGGTTCTCCAGGGCGAGTTGTATGCAGCGCACAGTATCCTGAATGTGGATGAAAGCGCGGGTCTGGCCGCCGGTGCCGTGGACCGTGAGCGGGTAGCCCACGGCGGACTGCATCAGGAAGCGGTTGAGGACAGTACCGTAGTCGCCGTCATAGTCGAAGCGGTTTATAAGACGCTCGTCCATCCTGGTCTCAGCGGTCTGGGTTCCCCAAACGATGCCCTGGTGCAGATCCGTAACGCGCGTCTGGTCGTTCTTATTGTAGAAGGCGAACAGGAGTTGATCCTGGGTCTTTGTCAGATGGTAGATGCTGCCAGGGTTCGGCGGGTAGAGGATCTCCTGCTCGACCAGCTCGCCCTCTTCGGTCTCGACCTTGACCGTCAGATAGCCCTCGGGAATCTGCATCCCTGCCGTGCCGTAACCGTAGACCCCCATGGTCCCCAGATGCACCACGTGGATGTCGAGCCCGCTCTCGGTGATCGCCGCCAGCAGGTTGTTGGTCGCGTTGAGGTTATTGTCTACTGTGTAGCGCTTGTGATTGCTGGACTTCATAGAGTAGGGCGCGGCACGCTGCTCGGCGAAGTGGATGACCGCGTCGGGCTGCCACTCGATAAGCAGGTCCAGAATCTGGCGGTAGTTCTCGGCGACGTTGATGTTGTGGAAGTCTATCCGGTTGCCGCTTAGCTCCTCCCAAACGCCCAGGCGCTCGCCCATGGGACGGATCGGGGTGAGCGATTCGCATTCTAGCTCAACGTCGATCTTGCGCCGGGAGAGGTTGTCGGCGATGGCCACCTCGTACCCTTGCGCCGAGAGGTGTAGCGAGGTGGGCCAACCACAAAAGCCGTCTCCGCCTAACACCAGTACCTTCATAATCAGTGACCTCCTGTAGACATCTTTCTATATGGAGCAAACTCGCGCAGCGTAGTACAGGAACGTTAGATGCGCAAGTAGCAGGGTGCCTTTCCAGCGGCTGGCCTGACCTCGTGATCTCCCGAGCGTCTATCCGCCTTCCCAATCGCCGCCCATCTCCGCGTACACGTCATGGACTATTTCAGACTTCACGTTAGCCGCCGGAGCGCCTTGCGGCCTCGGGCACGGTGTTGACCGCCAGAACCGCCGGTAGTAACCTGCGATCCCGATGATTCGGCTGTTTCCCCACCCCGGCGAAGCACAGCCAGCCCCTGAAACGGGGGTTCTTTGAGGCGCGTGCTCGTCACAGGTGGATGCGGGTTCATCGGGTGCAACTTCCTGCGCCTGATGGTGCCGGAACGCCCAGATACGGAGTGGGTGAACCTGGATGCCCTCACGTACGCCGGGCGGCCGGAGAACACTGCCGATTTCGCTGACGCGGACAACTATCGTTTCGTCAAAGGCACGATACAGGATGGCATGCTAGTCGAGGCACTCTTCTCCGAGGATGGCGGCTTCGACGCCGTGGTAAACGTCGCGGCCGAGACCCACGTTGACCGCAGCATCTCGGGACCAAGGATCTTCGTGGAGACCAACGTCACGGGGACCCAGAACCTTCTGGAAGCGGCCCGGCGTCACGGGGTAGAACGCTTCGTGCAGATCTCAACGGACGAGGTATACGGTTCGTTGGGGCCAGACGATCCTGCATTCACAGAGGAGAGCCAACTTCTTCCCAACTCCCCATATGCGGCGTCCAAGGCGTCTGCGGATCTGCTGTGCCGGGCCTACCACGAGACCTTCGGTATGCCCACCGTCGTCACCCGGTGCTCCAACAACTACGGGCCATACCAGTTCCCAGAGAAGCTCATACCGTTCTTCATAGTCAGGCACGCTTTGCTCGACAGGCCGGTCCCGCTCTACGGCGACGGGATGAACGTCAGGGATTGGCTGCACGTCGAGGATCACTGCCGAGCCATAGCCCTGGCAATGGACGGTGGAGTTCCGGGACGGGTCTACAACGTCGGTGGGGACAACGAGCGCACCAACCTGGAGATCACGCAGCTAATCCTCGAAGCCCTTGGCAAACCGCAGGATATGATCTCCTTCGTCACAGACCGTCCGGGGCACGACCGCCGTTACGCCACAGACTCCACACGCCTGCAACGAGAGCTGGGATGGCGGCCCGAGCATCCCTTCGAGGAAGGCATCCGCGAAACCGTCGCATGGTACACCGAGAACGCCGAATGGGCCTCGCAAATAACCGCCACCCCACGCGGCTAGCCACCACGATGCGCGCACGTCTTCAAAGCGACTTCGAATGCGCCGCAGCGTGAAGGTACTCCTCACCGGCGCCACGAGCCTCCCTGGCCTCACCCTCCTCGAACGCCTGCTGGAAAACCACGAGGTCAGGTGCCTGGTGCGGCCCGACAGCCCCAACCTATCCCGTCTGGAACGCAGCCGGACGGAGATCGTCCACGGAGACGCCGGGGATGAAGCGAGCCTCGTTCGGGCGCTCACGGGGATGGATGCCGTGGCCCACGTCGCCGGGCTGGCTTTTGCGCCGCAGGTGGTGGCCGCGATGCGACGGGCCGGGGTGGAGCGGCTGTTGATGGTTGGCAGCACGAGCGTACACTCCGCGTTCGAACACCGCTCAGGACGCAGGAAGGAGATGGAGAAACTGGTGCGGGAGAGCGGCCTCGCCTGGACCATCGCTCGACCGACCATGATCTACGGCTCCGAGCTGGACAGGAACATGCGCCATCTACTGCGCTTCCTGGACCGCTCGCCGGTCTTCCCACTCTTCGGCACGGGGACCAACCTCTGGCAGCCTGTCTATCACGAGGATCTGGCGCGGGGAATGCTGGCCGCCCTGGAGAACCAGTCCGCCGTTGGCCGGAGCTATGATCTCCCCGGCGCCGCGCCTTTGACGTATCGGGATCTCATCCTCACCGCAGCCGGGGCCCTTGGCCGGAAACCCCATATCGTTCACTTGCCGCTGGAACCGGTACGTCACGCGCTGGCGCTCGCGGAGCGGGCGCGATTGCCGCTTCCCGTCAAATCCGAACAGGTGCTGCGCCTGCGGGAAGACAAAGCCTATCCATACGGCGAGGCCCGCGAAGACCTCGGCTACAAACCCCGCCCGTTCCGCGAGGGCATAGCTTTGGAAGCGGCGCGGCTGCGGGAGATCCGGATGGTGCGCCCGTGAGCTGGGTAGTGGTATGCGGCGGCGTGGCGTTCCTGGTGGCTGGAACGCTGGTTCCCCTGCTAGTTCGGTTCGCGGTGGGACGGAACCTGCTCGATGTGCCCAACCCGAGGAGCTCGCACGAAATCCCAACGCCCCGTCTCGGCGGCGTCGCCGTGATGGTAGGCGCCTGGGTTGGCGTCGCGCTCCTCCGCCCCGAGGATGGCTGGGCGCTCTTGATCTGTGCGACGCTGGCGGGGATCGTGGGCCTCGTCGATGATTTCGGCAACCTGCACTTCGGTATAAAGGCAGCGGGCCAGGCCATCGCCGCTCTGGCGCTGGTGCTCGCCGCGCCTCCCCCACTGGCTGACGCCGCAGGGTTTCTAGCGCCGGTGGTTCTGGTGGTGGCCGTGGTGTGGCTCACCGCCATCATGAACGCCTTCAACTTCATGGATGGAATAGACGGGATATCAGGCGTTACTGCTGTGGCGAACGCCGTGTTCCTTCTGGCCCTTGCCCCGAACGGAACGGCCCTGCTCCCCATCTTCGTTGGGGCCGCGCTCGGCTTCCTTGTATGGAACCTGGCGCCGGCCACGATCTTCCTCGGCGACTCGGGCAGCCACTTCGTCGGGTTCCTGCTCGGCGGCGCAGCCCTCTATGCGGGTGGCGAAGCCGCGCCTTTTCTTCCGCTGGCGGCCGTCGTGGTGTTCACGCCATACCTCTTCGACACGGCCTTCACCCTGGTGCGCCGTCTGCGCGCAGGCAAGAACGTCTTCAGCGCTCACAGGGAGCACATCTACCAGCGCATAACCCCGTCCTCCACGTTCCACAGGCAGGTGAGCATCCTGTACTGCGGGCTGGCCGTGATCTCGGGTACTGGCGCCGTCCTTCTGGCGCGCGGGTACGTTCTACCCGGCGTGCTCTTATTCCTGGCTTGCTGCCTGACGATGTTTTTGCTGCCGAGGATTCGACCAGAAGAGCGGGGTTAGATAACCGCCTTTACTTTTCGTCCTCTTCCAGCTTGAGAAGGTGGGATTTCTCGGCGGGGATGCGGGTGAGCCAGGTGCTCCTGGAATGCAGGCCGCACTCTGTCTTCTCCTGCCCGGACCAGCGTCCCGCCCTGGTGTCTTCCCCTTCCGCAACCTTGCGGGTGCATGGCTCGCAGCCGATGCTCTTGTAGCCCTGTTCGCGCAGGGGGTTGGTTGGAACGTCGTGCTCCCTGACGTAATCCTGGACCTGCTCCGTGGTCCAGCGGGCCAGCGGGGCTATCTTGGCGACGTCGAAATCATCCTCCCACCCTGCGATGGGCGTGTTCGCCCGCTGTGCGGTCTGGCCGCGCCTGATGCCTGCGATCCAGGCGTCGTATCCGTCAAGCGCCCGCCGCTGCGGCTCGACCTTGCGGATGTAGCAGCAGAGATCAGGATTCTTGTTGTAAAGCTCATCCCCGAACTGCCGCGCCTGATCCACCACCGAAAGCCCTGGCCGTACTACCTCTATGTCCATCCCGTAGCGCTCAACCACTTCTTCGCGGAACTTGACCGTCTCCCTGAAAAGGAAGCCGGTGTCGAGGGTGAACACGCGGGCATACCTGCCGCGCCGCCACAGCATGTCGAGCAGAACCATCCCCTCGGCGCCGCCGAAGGATGCAGACATAGTAAGGCCATACCCATAAGTATCCGCCGCCCAGTCGAGAATCTCCTCTGCGGCAGCACCCTCCAACTCGCGCGAGATACGCGCAAGCTTGTCCTGATCCGGCAGCCTCCTGCGCCTGAACTCCGAAAGCCTGTTCTCCATCACCCATCCCACCCGGTCGGTATCATTCGCAACCTTCCGACTCTCGCCCGGTCACGGCAACCCGGCCATTATAAACGCAACTTCCCGGCTTGTGTGCTTCATTTGGGTTAAAAAACCTGAACATTGGAAATATTTTCGTAACAGAAGTCGTGGGGAACATCTTCGCCGCGCCTGATTACTGGATAAACTGGACGAAGAAAACTACAATGCCAGGGTGTTTTCCAGGGAGAGAGTAGCAGGTTTGCTGGGCCGGTTGCAGAGAGCTTTCAGGCATTCGCCGCCCATGTTGCGGCGTTGGGCGGCCATGTTCGTGGACGCGGTCATAGTCATCGAGTCCTTCGCCGTGGCGCTGCTCGTGCGGACCAATGGCCGCATGGATTCGGAGTTCTGGATCACGTTCTGGCCGTCTGCGGTCTTTTCGGCGCTGGTATTCGTGGTGTTGCTCCGCTGGAGCGGGGTGTACGAGAGCATCCTCAGGTACACGGGTATTTATCAGGGTATCCGGGTGGCGAGCGCGACCTCCATCGCGGCAGGGACGCTGTTCATACTCGACTTCATCGTGGGAGACTACGGTCTCAGCCTTCTGAACTTCAACCCGCTTCCGTTATCCGTGCCCATGATTGGCTCCCTTCTGGCTTACGTCCAGCTGGTGGCGGTACGGCTGTATCCCAGGGTCTTCTACGAGCTTTCGTTGCGGGAGGTCGGGCGGCAGACACGCACCGTCATAGTGGGGACCAGGCGGTCTGGCGTGGCGCTTGCCGGTCACATCTGGCGGACAGCGGCGATGAACATGCAGGTTGTGGCTTTCGTGAGCGAATCCCAGATGGATGTCGGGAAACACATAGATGGCGTTCCCGTGGCGGGGGTGGTCGAGGAGTTGGAGTCGGCCATCGCCAGGCACGGGGTGGACCAGGTCATCATCGCTTCCGAGGATATAGACAGGGAGCAGGTGGATTTGATCTGGCGTATTTGCACGTCAGGCGGGGTCGAGGTGAAGGTGATGCCAGACCTCAGCGAGGTGCTGGAGCAGGGCGCCTTCAAGCTCAGGGAACTCCAGATCGAAGACCTCCTTGGCCGCGAGCCAGTGGATATAGACCTCGGCGCGCTCTCCGGCTACATCAACGGCAAGCGGGTGCTGGTCACGGGGGCCGGTGGGAGCATCGGCAAGGAGTTGAGTCGGCAGATCTCCCGCCTCGGCCCGTCCCGGCTCGTCCTGCTCGACCGTGACGAGAGCGGGCTCTACTACCTCAACCAGGAGTTGCAGCGCGAGGAGTTCTTCGACGCGGAGATCTTCGTGGGCGACGTTACGCGGCCAGAGCGGGTGAGCTTCGCCTTCGAGAGCTTCAGGCCGCAGATAGTCTTCCACGCCGCCGCATACAAGCACGTCCCGATGATGGAGCTACAGGCTACGGAGTGCATAACCAACAACGTCTTCGGCACCCTGAACGTGGCGCGCACCGCAGGGGCGTACGGGGTCGAGAAGTTCATCAACGTCTCCACGGACAAGGCGGTGAACCCCGTGAACGTCATGGGGGCCACCAAGCGCCTCGCTGAGATGCTAGTGCGCGGCCTGACTGCAGAGTACCCGCAGACCGTCTACGCTTCGGTCAGGTTCGGGAACGTACTGGGGAGCCGCGGTTCCGTGGTGCCGACGTTCAGGCAGCAAATCGAGGCAGGCGGTCCCGTCACCGTCACGCATCCGGATATGATCCGGTATTTCATGACCATCCCCGAGGCGGTCTCGCTTATCTTGCAAGCCGGGGCGATGGCAGAGGGATATGGAACCTACGTGCTCGAGATGGGTCGTCCAGTTTCCATCACGGATCTGGCACGCAAGATGATCGAGATCATGGGCGCCCCCAACATCCGGATCAAGTTCGTCGGCCTCAGGCCAGGCGAGAAGCTGGAGGAGGAGCTTCTCGAAGAGGGCGAGCAGCAATCCCCCACCGACCATCCGATGGTCTTCCGGCTGACTTCCGAGAACATACTGTCCCAGAATGGGGACCGGAATGGAACGGATCTCCCCGAACTAATAGAGGACATGGTCTACCATTCCCGCGCCCAGGAGGCCAGCAAGGCGCTGGCTTTCCTGCACCGCGCAGTCCCCAACTACTCCACCGCCGACGTGCCCGAGGAGATCCGGGAGGTTCGCTACCCGCCGCAGCGGTAGCTAGCAGTCTAGACGTTATCCCGCGAGTCGGGCTCCCGCCTTGAGATGAGCGCGGCGTCGGCCTTCCTGAAGAAGTCTCCGGCCAGGTCCGTGCCGTTGTGCTGACGGATGCCCGCTTTGAAGGAAAGCGGGATCTGCTCCCCGCTAGCCAGTTCCAGCGGCTTTCGCTCGACGAGTTCCCGCAGGCGATCTATCGTGGTGTGCGCCTGCATCTCGCCCGTGTTGAAGAAGCCGATCAAAAACTCGTCGCCGCCCCACCTCGCAGCCCAGTCTCCCGCCCTGATGCCGTCGTTAATGATCGCGACCACGTGTTTGAGCGCCGCGTCGCCGACCGCATGGCCGTATTCGTCGTTGATCTGCTTGAAGCGGTTCATGTCGAGGACGGCGAGCGAGATGGGAATCCCTTCGCGCTTCGACCGCGCGATGTCCTCCTCAAGCCGCATCTCGCAGGAACGCCGGTTGTAGAGTCCGGTCAGGTAGTCATGCGTCGAGAGGATCTCCAGGTTCCTGATTACGCGATCCAGCTTCTGGATGGCGAACCTGGTGTCGGCCATCAGCCTCCCGGCCTGATCAGGGTAGTGCTCGGGCAGATTGTATGCATCCGGTATCTTGTTCACTTCCAGGTAATAGTGCAGGCTCTGTGAGGTCCGCTTGATCGGCTCGAGCAGCTTGTGCATGGCGTAGAGCGTGCCAGCGGCCCCGGTGATCGTGGCGATCAACGCCATCAGAATGATGCGCGCCTTCGTCACTTTGCTCAGGGTCGCCCTTACGGCGTAGGTAACCGTCGCCAGCAGCGGAATGTGGGTCCCAACGAACGCCACCAGCATGATCTTACCCTCGTAAGTCTTTGGCCATCCCAGCTTCGAGAGCCTGTCGTAAAGTCGTAGATCCTGTCTTGCCAAAGCTGGCTTCCTCCTAAAGTTCTGGCCGCCCCCACCGGCCGGTACAACCCTAGATTGTGAATAAGTTAGCAGGTCTCGTCCGGGAAGACTCTATCCGGATGCCGACTCAGGAACTCGATGAGGCCCTGCGGCCCCTGATACCAAGGTAGGTCAGATAGATTCCTATGGCGAGCGAGATGACGATTATCGGGAGATGTACCCAGGCCAGATACGGGTTGGCTTGCAAGTCGTTGGCGTACCACGTATATGAGCGCGTGAGCCAGAAGACCAGCATGATCAGGCCCATAACAAGAAGTACCGTGGACTGTCGTCTGGAGAGCTTCATTATGGGCCGGAGTTTAGCAGACCGGGCGGTTTCGCTCGTGATGGATCACACTGGTCACGCAAAGTCTCTAACGATATACTGCCTGTAACATATTGGACGGAACTTGTAACAACAAGTACCTGGTGTAGAGCATACGGAGGACAAGAGTCGTGGCCGAGTTGAAGCAGCGGAGCCTGGATGAAGTAAAGGCGCTAAGCCAGGAAGACGCAATCGAGATCATGCGCCAAGCGGGAATCGTGGGCGCGGGGGGCGGCGGGTTCCCGACGTACTTCAAGTACAAGAACCCGCAGCCGCGTCTGATCGTGAACTGCACCGAGTCGGAGCCTGGCTACTGGGCCGACAAGATGGTTCACAAGGAGTACTTCGACCAGTTCCTCGAACTCTACGAGGCTATGAAGGCGATCTTCGGTATTGAGAAGGTCATCATGGGCGTCCACTTCAAGGATGAGGAGTGGTTCAAGCGCTACGACGAGAACGCCGACGGTCTCTACGAGGTGGTCCACGTAGTAGATAAGTACTCGATGGGCGAGGAGAAGACGCTCATCAAGAACATCTTCTACGAGAACAAGGATAAGTGGGTTCCGCGCCGCGTGGAGTTGCCAGACGGCAACAAGCGCCCCGGACTTCCGCTCGACGCCGGGCACGTGGTCAACAACTCCGAGACGCTCCTCAATATCTACAACGCCCTCTTCTTCGGCAAGCCTGTCACCACCAAGTACCTCCAGATCTTCGGCCCCGATCTGCCGCTCCATCTCTTCGAGGTTCCGCTGGGCGCTTCGGCCACCGAGCTTCTCTCCCTGGCCGGGGTGGACGTTGAGGCCGAGGCTGGCAACCTCTCCGTCATCGACGGCGGCCCTTACCTGAACGAGATGGGCATCGAGTCGCTGGGCGAGGGCGACGCATTCGTGCGGCGCACCACCAACGGCTTCCTCGTCATCCCGAAGGGCGTGGCGAGCAAGGAGTACGCCGGGATCAAGACCAAACAGCCGGAGAAGGTAGAGTCCCTGGTCGGTAAGGTCAGCGGCGTGAACCTGCCGCTCGGCGGACGCTTCCTCAAGCCAGCGACGCCGCTCATCTCCGAGGGAGATACGGTGGCGTACGAGCAGAAGCTCGGAGAACCAGTGGACGAGGGCTTCTCCATCGGCGTGTGGTCGAGCATGGACGGAACCATCTCCTCCATCGAGGACGAGGTTGTCGCCATCAGCGCCGGCGAGGAGTTCAAGGAAGAAGCGGAAGCCGAGGCTGAGGCCGAAGCCCGCAGATAGCCTTCAGGCAACAGACTTCTGTTTTGGGCCGGGGTGGCAAACCCCGGTCCTATTTCTTGCCAGGCTAATCGCGCAGCCGCTCGACCACTTTCCATAACTCATCGTCGTTCGGGTCTCCATCGAATGGTGGGATGGTGTACCCGCCGCGAGACTCGGCGAAATCTCGCTGGTCATCCACAACGAAATCCACGGACACGGGCAGCGCGGCGAACTTGCTGAAGCATCCGAAGACGATGTCTTCGATGCCGAGTTGCCGAGCCGCGACCGCCGCATACCCGCCCCCGCCGCTCGACCACAGGTATGGATGATGTCCCATTTCGGCAAGCTCCAGGAACACTTCACGAACGCGTGGGCGTGGCCTTCCGCCGGAGATCAGGGTTCCCTGCACGTCGAAGAAGACGTTCATTGCCGGGGTGCGTAATCCACGACAGCTTCCAGCACTGCGCCGTCGAGCGACATCGGGATCAACCACCCGAGGTTGGGCATGGTGTTCAGCCCATCAAGTTCCGAAATCGGATATGCGGATATCTTCTCAGCCTCCTGGCCGGATATGTGATCCAGGTTTCCATCGGCGAACGACCTGAAGAAATGCGTGAGGTTCCCCCGATTCTTCACCAGGCAGAACGGTTCCCATTCGGGGACGATGATTCCGGCTTCCTCCCGGAACTCCCGGATCATGGCCGCGGATGGTGAGGCATCAGAAGGTTCGATCTTGCCCCCAACGCCGTTGAGCCGGTCACGTTGCCATTCCGGGTTGATCTTCTGGACCAGAACCACCTGTTCCCGGTCAGCCGAGAACAGGAATCCCGCCACGTACTCCATCCGAATGCTATGAGTCGGTCGTATCTTCGCCGTTGCTTCCCGGCAAGAGGTTCTGGGCCTGCTGCGAGAGGCGGATGCGGAGTTCCTCGAAGGAGATGCCGCTGAGTGAGGGGAGTTCGAAGTCCCTGAGCATGCGGGTCAGGACGTTGCCGCCGCCGAGTTCGATCCACTCTTCCACCCGCATCCGGGCCAGCGTCTCCACCACCTTGACCCACCGCACTGGCGCAACCATCTGCTGTTTGAGCGCCTCTTTGACGGCTTCGGCGCTGGTATGCACCGCCCCGTCTACGGCGCTCACGATTGGGATCTCGGGCACGTGGAACTCCACGCCGTCGAGAACCTCGCGCATCCTCTCGCCCGCCACTGCCACGTAGGGGGAGTGTGCCGCGAAGGGCACGCTCAGCGGGATCTTGCGTCCCCGAATCTTGGCGACGGCATCCCCAAGGGCGTCGCGCAAGCCGGAGACTACGGTCTGGCGCGGCGAGTTGTAGTTGGCGATCACCGATCCCTCGGACTCACCGAGCGCCTCTTCCACATCTTCCGGGCGGGCGCGCAGGATGGCGATCATGCCTCCAGGGATCTTCTCGGCAGCCTCGGCGAGGAAGTGATCCCTCTGCGCCACCAGCCACAACCCCGTCTCGTAATCGAAGCAACCGGCGGCGTAAGCGGCCCCGTACTCGCCGAGCGAATGTCCCGCGACCACGTCGGGGCGTACGTGGAGTTCCCTGCTCTCGTCGGCGTCCCTGGCCGCGCTGGCGAAATGCTTTACCTGGTCGGGAATCCGCTCCCCGACCACGCGCCGGATCTCCGGCAACAAGTCCGCCGCTGGCTCCACAACGCCGCCGCCCTGACCCGGAAATATGAATGCTCTCATACGCTCGTCAACCTCATTGATCTAGAAACTCCTCGACCCTGCCACATCCCACCGATGCAGGACGCAGAGTGAAATTTTTACCACAAGGCGCGGTCTCCCGCGATATGCATGCGGCGGGCCACTTCTCTCGCCTCTTCTGCCTGCTGAATACGCTAATTGCATTAGACGGTTTCTCCGACGGACGGGTTACGGCGCCACTACACGCAGTGCGCCTGGAAGCACCCGCGCCTCGAAAGTACGGGTGGGAGCCAGGATCTCCCCGTCCACATGCGCCGGAACATTCTCCTCCAGTTCCACCCCGACCTCCCTGGCCCGCGTCATGTGGACTTTCGGGCTGCGGAGCAAAGTCCCTCTCAGCGCCATCGGTATGAGCCGCAGCACCTGGGCGCGGTTGACCTCGTCGGACCAGATCACATCGAACAGCCCATCGTCCAACCGCGCCTCGGGCGCTAACCTGAACATCGCCCCATACGTGGTCCCGAGCGCCACAGCGACCAGGATCGTTTTGGCTTCGATGCGCTCCCCATCCAGCTTCAGCGTGGCCCCGTGACACTCGAAGCCGAGCAGCAAGCGTCCGACCGACCATAGATAGCCCCCGAACCCTCCGAGGTATCTGGGCGCCACTGCCACCCCGGCGGCTACCTCGGCGTCAAAGCCGATACCGAGCCCGTTGTTGAACCTGATGCCGTTGACCTCGCCCACGTCCACCGTTCGCACTTTCCCAGCGTCGAGCACCTCCAGCGCCCGCCGCATCCGGGTTCCCATCCCCAGCGCCTTGACGTAGTCGTTACCGCTGCCCATCGGCAGCACGCCCATGGTACGCCCGGTCCCGGCACAGGCGGCGGCCACCTCGTGAACCGTGCCGTCGCCCCCCGCCGCTATGACCAGCGCATCATCGGGGAGCCCGGACGCAATCTGCTCGGCGTGTCCCGACCCTTCGGTGACATGCCAGATCACCTCTCCACCACCTGCCAGCGAACGAGATATCTCCACCCGACAGGACGCAGCCCGGCCCTTGTTGGCCGTCGGGTTGAACACCACGTGTCTCTCTATCCACCCCATGATCTCCCACAAGAATATCAGCGCTCTCCCCCGAAACCCGCCCCCGCATGGTTCATGAACTTCTGGTACAGGTTGATGGTTCGCCGCCGATCCCTGCCTCACGAAACCTTCGGACCAATGCCAGGCAGGTCGAAACTCTCAACCTTCCCAGAAGCGCTGTCATCAGGGCGCCCATCCCCGGAAATGAAATCTCGCGGAATGACAGCATCCCAAGCACTGACGGTCCTCGGAGCGCACGGCTGTAGTTTTCAGGTTACGTGGAATATAAATGTGAAGTAGAGGTGCATACTTTTTTAACGCTCGGGGTCAGAGTCGCGTCTGTGGGAGAAGGGAGTACAATACTGCGCCATATGGGGAGTACTTTCGAGAATTGCCTGCATTTGGAAGGCTTGCGAGTGTCCGGCGGGAATTGGTTCCGGTGTCCGGCTTGCGAGGAGAGGCTGGAGATCGTTGGCGTTGCCCGGTAGGTCAGAGAGGCTGAAAGGGCTCGGGATGACGCTTACTCTATGGTCGAAGGTGACGAGTTTGCCCGGATCGTACAGGAGGAGCGGCAGCGCGAGGTTTATCGCCGCAGGAAGGTGATGTACGAGTTGCAGAGCGTGCCGCCGACGGTTACGGCGAGGCCGGAGATGATCCTGGTCGTCTACGATGTGGGGCGGGATCTCTACGAGTGCAGGATCTTCTACAAGGAACCTCGTCCCGTGGGCGGCACGGAGCTTGTGAGCGTCGGCGCCGTGGAGAGTGAGATCCTGGACCTCCGGTCGCACTCTGACCCGACCGTGAGGCTAGCGGCTGACAAGGCGGAAGAGTTTCATCTGGTGCGCTCACAGGTTTCCGAAGGTGAGCCAGCGCCGCTGCGTCGGATGTTCTACGCCAACGAGTTCTGAGTTTTCCGGCAACCTCCCCGCGTCCGGAACGAACATCCTGGCGGACGCGATGGCTGGCGGTTAGAATAACGGCGTGGTTGACGGCGTTCCGAAAGGCACGGTGCGATGAGCGGGAGTAATTTCATGATGATGGTCTTCATGATCCTGATACTCCTCTTCATCATCATGCAGCTAGGACCCCTGATCTCCGCTTTCTGAAAGCGGGTACGCCGCAAGCGTCGAGTACGCTGCCCCTGACTCTCCCAACACGCTCCGAACCAACTCCACCTCCCGCACCGGAAACTTCAGCCCCTGCGCGGAGCTTTCTGGTAACTCCAACCTGGCAGGATGCCCGCGGACCCGCCCGAGCGTGACGTGCGGCGTGTAGGCGCGACCTTCGCGTGCAAAGCCGATGTCTTCGAGGGACCTTTCGAGGTCTTCAGCCAACGAGCGCAACCTGTCGTGCCCTTCACCGATGCTGGCCCACACCACGCGGGCCTTCCTGGCTGACGGGAAAGCCCCGAACCCGGAGGTCTCCGCCCCGAACGGTTCGTGCCTGGCGCATACCCTGGCCAGGACATCGCGCACGCCATCGAGGTCTTCCTCCGGTACTTCGCCGAGAAATTTCAGGGTCAGGTGGACGTTACCTGGGCGAGACCATCGGATGTTCCCCTGCGCGGAGAGGTTCCGGGCCGCCTGGAGCAACGATTCGCGGACTTCGGGCGGCGGGAAGATTGCGACGAACGCCCGCAAGGGTTTCTAGCCGGAGGCTTCGCGAAAGTGGGCTGCGCGGTTCGAGATCAGGGCGGCCGTGGCTCCAGCGCCGACCCCGTTGTCCACGTTGACCACCGAGAGGCCGGGAGAGCAACTCTGGAGCATACCCATGATGGCGGCGGTTCCGTCTCCACCGAGGCCGTAGCCCGTCGAGGTGGGAAGACCGATCACCGGCACGTCCACCAGGGCCGAGATCACGGTCGGAAGCGCGCCCTCCATGCCTGCGGCCACGATCAGGGCGTCCGGGTCGAAGCCCCGCAACTTTCGCAACGGTTCCGCCAGCCGATGTATCCCGGCCACGCCAACATCGTGGAAGCTCATAACCTCGACGCCCATCTCCCTGGCTACCGCGACCGCCTCTTCCAGAACCGGCAGGTCCGACGTTCCGGCGCACACGGCGGTGACACGCCCGCCAGTGGGTTGTGGATTTCCCGTTCCAACGACGAGTGAGCGGCCTGCTTCCCGGATTGGCGCATCCGGCAGCGAGCGTTCTATCTCCGCCAGGTGAACTGGCGAAGGGTTGCTTACCAGCACGCGGTCCTG
>JACDAR010000159.1 GCA_013695335.1 Rubrobacter sp. | reverse complement strand
ACGGGATATTCCGGTTGACTTCCCGCCGGACACCGCGACGGATGAGCGCAGCGCTGCGGCCCTTGATGCCGCTGCGGCACCGCGACTTCCGCCTGCTGTGGACTGGACTCGCGATTTCTCTTGCCGGTAGCGGGCTGTGGCTGGTCGCCCTGGCGTGGCAGGTAATATCTCTTGGCGGCGGGCCAGCGGAACTCTCGCTCGTTACCGCGTTGTTCGGCGTCGGCCTCGTCGCCTTCGTGCTG
This sequence comes from Rubrobacter sp., assembly GCA_013695335.1. Classification (GTDB taxonomy): domain Bacteria; phylum Actinomycetota; class Rubrobacteria; order Rubrobacterales; family Rubrobacteraceae; genus JACDGB01. The sequence goes on along the minus strand of JACDAR010000159.1, from coordinate 45,172 downwards.
TTCGGCGGGGTCGCCGCCGACCGGCTGCCCCAACGCCTCGTCATGCTCGCCTCCGATCTCACGCGTGCGACAGTCCTGCTAGTCCTCGGCGTACTCTCGCTCACGGGCGCGCTGGAGATCTGGCACCTGGCGATTGGCGGGTTGGTGATAGGGGCCGGCGAGGCGTTCTTTATTCCCTCATATACTGCGCTCCTGCCCCACCTTCTCCCAGAGGACGAACTACTTGCGGCTAACGGCCTGGAAGGGACGCTCCGCCCGCTCGCCCAGCAGGCAGCCGGACCCGTGCTCGGGGGCGTCGTGGTCGCGTCGCTCTCACCCGGCCTCGCCATACTCGCGGGAAGCGTGACGTACCTGATCTCCGCCTCCTGCCTCGTGGCGATGAACGTCCGAAAACAGAAACCTCGGATCGCCTCGGATGAAACAGGCGCGGCGGCGGTCTTCGCTGACCTACGCGAAGGTTTCGGCTACGTGCGGAGAACGAGTTGGTTGTGGGCGACGCTTCTGTTTGCGCTCCTGATCGTGTTGCTCATCATCGGCCCTATGGAGGTGTTGCTGCCGTTTGCAATCAGGGACAACCTCGGCGGTGGCGCAGAGGATTATGGCCTCGCGCTCGCTGCCTTCGGGGTTGGCGGAGCGGCTGGGGCACTCGGAATCTCGGCCCGGCGTCTGCCCCGCAGGTATCTGACCGCGATGATTTTTCTGTGGGGACTGGGGGCGCTGCCGTTCGCTGTCGTTGGTTTCGCGGGCTCGCTGTGGGTGATCTGCGCCGCCATGTTCGTCGTCGGCGCGACCTTCTCGGCGGCGACGGTGATATGGGGAACCCTCCTGCAACGCCGGGTTCCAGACCGGCTGCGCGGTCGTGTTTCGAGCCTGGATTTCTTCGTCTCGCTGGCTTTGATGCCAGTCTCGATGGCGATAGCTGGTCCGGCTGGTGCGGCGTTCGGCTTGACGCCCATCTTTCTAGTAGCCGGGATCGTACCCGGTTTTCTGGCTGCGGCAGCGATCCTGATCCCCAGGCTCGACCGGGATGAGATCTCCAACCCCCTCGACCAGGAGAAAAGCCCGAAACAAACGAGAACCATCGACCCAGAAGGAAGTGATCCCAGATGAAAGCCGTATGGCTAGAGGAATTCGGCAGCCCCGAGGCACTCGTGGCTGGAGACGCTCCGGATCCCGTGGCGGGACCGGGGCAGGCGATGATCGAAGTAGCCTACGCCAACATCACCTTTATCGACACCCAGTTTCGGGCGAATGGTTTCGGTCCTTTCGAGGCGAAGCTGCCCATGATCCCTGGCAACGGCGTCGGCGGCACCGTAGTTTCAGTCGGGCCGGATATTGACGAATCTTTGATAGGTAAACGGGTGATCGCCATCACGGGCGGGTCTGGCGGGTACGCGAGCCTCGCCGCCCTGGATGCAGATAGCCTGGTTCCGGTTCCAGAGAACCTGGGACTCGATGTCGCGACTGCGTTGCTCGCGGATGGGCGCACGGCGAAGGCTCTGATGCAGGTTGCATCTTTGTGCGAAGGAGATCGCGTACTGGTCGAAGCAGCCGCCGGTGGACTCGGTTCCCTGCTCGTCCAGCTCGCAAAATCCGCCGGGGCAAGGGTTGCCGCCGTCGCCGGTGGCGAACGGAAGGTAGCCAGAGCGCGCGAGTTGGGCGCGGATGTTGCAGTGGATTACCTGCAATCCGGGTGGGAGGATCAGATTAGTGAAGCCTTCGCGGGCATTGACGTAGTCTTTGACGGGGTTGGGGGTGAGATCGGAAGGTCAGCGTTCGGGCTGCTCGAACGCGGCGGCCGTATGGTCAGCTTCGGGATGGCGAGCGGCGAATGGGCAGGCATCTCGGATGAGGATGCTGAAGAACGCGGCGTGAAGAAGATCGGCCTGTGGCGGCCGACACCAGAGGAGGCGCGTGCCCACACCGAGGCCGCGCTCTCGGATGCGGCGGAGAGCCATTTGCGACCGGTGGTCGGCCAGATCTTCCCACTTGAGCAGGCTGCCGAAGCTCACGCCGCCATAGAGTCCCGCGACACCGTAGGCAAGACGCTCCTCGTCACGCAGCGTCCAACACCTTTCACGCGGGCAGAACTCGACTACCTGGAGTCACAGACTCTGGGAAGGCTCGCGACTGTCCAGCCGAACGGCCCGCTTCAGGTCAGCCCGGTCGGTTTTCATTACAACCCCGATGTCGCGGCGATAGATATCCGGGGCTTCAACATGGCATCGAGCCGCAAGTTCCGCAACGTGGCGGCCAACGGGCGGGCCGCGTTCGTCGTGGACGACATCACATCGCGCCATCCGTGGCGTGTCAGATGCCTCGAAATCCGCGGCCACGCTGAAGCAATAGATAAGCCTGACATGACGATCATCCGGGTTTACCCGGAGCGGATCGTCGGTTTTGGGATAGACGATACGGATCAAGACCCTCACAACCTCACCCCGAACATCCGCGACGCCACCGAGGCACCAGACAGGTTGGCGCGGAAATGAAGACCATTCGAGACGACCCGGAGGATTCTCAAGTGAACACTTCAGATCGGCGTATCCATTCCGAAAACAGCGGATCAAGCAACGAGTGGGACGTTGGAAAGCTAGACGTAGACTCTTACCTTGCCCGCGTGGGGTACAGCGGAGACCTCCGCACCGATGCGGAGACGCTGCATAGACTACACCGCGCCCACGCAGACAGCATCCCGTTCGAGAACCTGAACGTGGTGCTGAAACACGGCATCTCCCTGTGGCTGGATGATGTGCAGGATAAGCTGGTTCACCAGGGGCGAGGCGGGTACTGCTTCGAGCACAACCTACTGTTTTCGGCCTTGCTGGAGTGTCTCGGGTTCAAGGTGAGGCGGCTGGCAGGCCGGGTACAGGCTGCCCGCACCCACATGTTGCTGATCGTCGAGGCTGGGGAAACGGAGTGGCTTGCGGATGTCGGTTTCGGGGCGACGCTTCTGGAGCCGATCCCGTTCGAGGACGGCGCGGTCTCGCGCCAGGGCGGCTGGACCTACGGCCTCGCGCAACAGGATGACGGTTCGTGGCGGCTGCGCTCTCCCGAGGCTGAAGGCTGGATGGACCTCTATTCCTTCACACAAGAACCGCAGCGTTTCATAGATTACGTGGTCTACAACCATTACACGGCGACCCATCCAGACTCGCCGTTCGTAACCCAGCCGAGAGCCGTAATGGTCAAGCCGAACGTCAGGTACACGCTGGGCGGAAACACCTTCATCTCCAAATATCCAGATGGAACGTCGCATAAGCGAGGCTTATCCGAGAACGAAGCGATACAGGCGCTCCGCGAAACTTTCAACATCACGCTCGCACCGGAAGATGAGACAAAGTTGCGAGAAATTCTCACCGCAGAGAGAACGAGCATCGCTGATGAAGCAAGACGAAGCTGAGATCAGACGCCGGACGCTCGCCGTACTGGCGGTCGCGACAGCGATCGGCAGTATCGGCCTCGCCGCTGGTGGGACGGCGGGCGCGCTGCTCGCCGCTTCTGTCACGCAGGATCTGCACCCCCGCACGGAGGGCCTCGGCGAGGTGGCGATGGGCGTGGCAGCCGGCGCGGGAGCCCCCATCGCCGGGGTTGTCGTCTCGGTTGGCGGCCTCTCCACCCTCCTGCTAGCCGGAGCCGGAACTGCGACGCTCACGTTCTATTTCGTTCGCGTGATGCGCTGAACGAGATTACGGAGAAGCTAATCAGTCAAGAAGCCGAGCGAACTTGCTGACCGTTTCAGATCATCAGGTATCTCTGCCTCGAACTTCACGTCATCACCGCTCACCGGATGCCGGAATGCCAGCCTCTCGGCGTGCAGCCACAGCCGCGTGCCCTCGACTGCATCCCCGTACAGCGGGTCAGCGTATACCGGGTGGCCGATGGCGCTCATGTGGACACGTATCTGATGCGTCCTCCCCGTTTCCAGCCGCACCCGGAGCATCGTATATCCCCCGGCTTCACCCAACGTCTCGAAGTGCGTGACGGCTCGCTTCCCAACCCCTGCGGCCATGAGGGTCGGATTATCCGGGTCGCGGCCCACAGGCGAGTCGATGGTGCCCGTCGTCGGAAGTCCTTGACCGACCACGATCGCCCTGTAAATCCTCCTAACCCGCCGCGAAGATAGCATCTCGACCAGCGCCGAGTAGGCTGGCTCGCCCCTCGCCACCACCATCAGCCCGGACGTGTCGCGGTCCAGGCGGTGGACGATGCCTGGCCGCGTGGGATCTTCGCCGCCCGAGATTCCCAGTTCGAGGAGAGCGTTCACCAGCGTACCGGAGGGGTTGCCCGCGCCTGGATGGACTACCAATCCGGCGGGCTTGTCCACCACGATCAGGTGTTCGTCTTCGAAGAGGATCGGGACGTGGATGTCCTCCGGCTGTGGCGTATCGTCGGGTATCTCCGCCTCGATGCTGTCGTTCGCCTGTACGCGGTAGGAAGGTGAAACCGCTATTCCGTCAACCCGCAACGAGCCGTTCCGGATCAGGCGTTGCGCGACGTTGCGGCTGACATCGAACCGCCTGGCCGACAGGCGATCCAGGCGCTCGCCAGACTCCCCCGAAGTTACCTCGAATCCTTCCACCATGCTCTTGCGAGTCTCCCGAGAACGTCTCGTAGCCTCGGCTATACCCGCAGCTTTGCGATGTGCGGTCTCAAGGCTTTCTCAAGACGGATCATGTTGTCGATCATGGCGTCCTGGATCTCCGGCCAGCGTTCTTCGTCGCGCAGACCGCCCAACGAGATCGTCGCCACGATTCGGCAGGCGTGTTTATCTTCCAGGCGTTGCCAATCGAGCTTCCCGCCAAACCTGCTCTCGATTTCGTCCTTGGACGCGGCAAGGCTGTCGAAGATGGCCTCGTTCCGCTCATCGCTGTCTTTGCCGCCATAAATGTAGAGATCCGCCTGCGCGTCGTGGCGACGGATCACGTAGCGAAAGCCGAGACCGCGCTTGCCTGAGCCGCCCCAGCCACTACCGATGTAGTTACGCCGGATGGGCGATTTCTTAGCGTGCAGCTTCGTCTTGTGGCGAGCCTTTTCCAGCAGCTCCGTCCAGAACCGATATCTGAGATCCTGTCGTTCCCACTCCTTCTTGGTCTCGCCGATCTTTCGAATCTCTTCGCTCGGCCCGACGACCTGCGTCAGCCGCGCCGCCGGGGGTGAGTCAGACACCTTTATGGCCTCCATTTTAACCAGATGGAAAGTGACCGTAGAGAACTCGTTGAGCCAGGAGATGGCGTTCACGTGCTCCGGGCGCGCCTCTGAGACTATCCAGATGGCTGTATCGGCGCCGATGGCGACCGCATACGTGAGCAATTTACCCAGGTGGTCGTGGTTGCTCTTTTCCAACTGGTTCTCGATCACCACCGGGTTGCCCGACTCATCCTCCGCGACGAGGTCCACGCTGAAGTCGCCCGCCGCCCGTTCGCGCTCCGCACCCGTGATAGAGATGCCCAGTTCGTCGCTGACCACGTCCAGGTTCCCCTGAAGCCAGGTGGTGAAATCGAGCGCCTCGTGCTTCCACACCTCGCGGAGCGGCACCCTTTGTATCTTCCCGATCACGAAGAACCTGCCTTTCCCCTTCTTATCTCTCTGACTGCGGTTGATTGAGCAAGCCCGGGAGTCGGCTCCGGATATCCGCCTCCCGCACACCACGTACGAACACGACCTTGTCCCTGCTTGACGTACCTTTGACGACTTCGAATTTGGAAGGGGCTACGTCGAAGATACCTGCCAGAAAATCCTTCAACTCGGCGTTGGCCCGGCCGTCGGTTGGTGGAGCGGAGATCCGGACTTTCAGAGCAGAGCCGCCGTACAGCCCATCGAGCGACGTGTTCCTTGACCGCGGCGAGACCCGGAGGTTCAGCAAGACCCCGTCTTTGCTCTCCCTGACGAAATCCTCAGCCACGTCGGCGCAAGAACCGGCTCGCCCTGGATACGCGGCCCTCCTCGCCGTTACCTGATGCGTTCTTCCTCTCGGCCTCTTCCCAGAACTCGTGTGAGTCACTGTCCCTGGCCAGCGTAACTTCTTCCTGCCCCGCCCCCTGCGACGCTTCATCAGCCTCGTGTTGCGATGAAGCTTCCCCAAGCGAAGTGTCTTCCGTCGCCGCAGTCTCCACCGATTCGGTCTCCGGCGTAGCGTTCTCCAGCGAGGCGTTCTCCGCCGAATCGGTCTCCGCCGGATCGGTCTCTGGCGAAACGCCCTCAGCCGTCGAGGGCTCTACTTCGGGCTCTTCCACCTCGGGTTCGCTCTCGGTGGACACATCGACCGTCTCAGGCTCCTGGCTCGCAACAGGCTCGGGTTCGGCTGGCTCCTCCGTAATAGAACTTCTGGCTGAAGGGCTGAGATCTATGCGCTGCGTCACCTGATCGTCGATCCGCGCAAACGGCTCGTGCTCCCCGGTCGAATCCCCGGCGGGCTCCTCGATAGGAAGTTCTTCCTGGACACCGCTGCCCTCGGCCGCCAGCCTGGCCGCGGCTATGGACTCCACGTCCACGCGCTGGCGCAGCGAGGACTCTATCTCGCGGGCTGTCGCCACGTCGGCGTTGTCCATGATCTCAAGGTAGCTCTTCAGGAGATGCCGGAAGTCGGCGGCAAAGAGCTGCTTGGCCTCCCTCAGTGCTTCGTAGGATTCCTGTATACGCTCGACCCGCTCCGAGGTGTCTGCCAGCATACGATGGGAGCGGGCCTTGGCGTCGTTGACCATGAGTTCCGCTTCCCGGCTCGCGGTCTGGCGCGCACTCTCCGCGTCCCGGCTGGCGGACTGGCGCAGGTTCTCTGCCTCACTGGTGGCCGTGCGCCGCAGGTCGTTGGCCGCCTGCTCCGCGTGGACCAGCGCAGCCCTGATTGAACCCTCGAGCTCGTCGAATTGCTCGAGCCGCTGCCTGAGGCTCGAAGCCTCCTCCCGCAGCCGCGAGTTCTCAGAGAAGATCTGCTCGAACTCGTCGGCAACCGAGTCGAGGAAGTCGTCAACCTGGTCGGCGTCGTAGCCCCGAAAGCTGTTCTTGAAGTCCTTGCGGCGAATATCCGCCGACCTAATTGCCATCGTTTATCACCCCGTCACAGGTCCTATGAAGTTTGCGATGACCACGTTATTCAACAGGCTACGCGCGATCATGAGACCGATAATTGCGATTATCGGCGAGAGGTCTATCCCGAACCCGCCGAGCTGCACGGGCGGGATGCGACTCCTGATGGGCATGAGTATCGGGTCCGCTACTGCCCGCACCGTGTCGTACACGGCCTGGAAGAACGCGCTCGAAGGATAGCCTGGGAGCCAGTTGATCACGATGTTCGCGAGTATGAACCCGAAGAGTATCCAGTATGCGTAGTCAACGATCCCTGACAAAAGGTTCGCCACGGAGAACCCGAATACCTGCAACAACCCGAGCGTCTCCATCATCCTCCCAACTCCCGCGCCTGCTCTGCTGCGGCGGCGATCCCATCGTAGATGGCGCCGACGAACCCGGCTTTCTCCATTGCCACGAAGGCAGCGGCCGTGGTGCCGCCAGGCGTCATCACCTCGTCGCGCACCTGGTGCGCGCTGCGCTCCTTGAGCAGCACCGATGTGCCGCCGATAGTCCCGACCACGAGCCGCTTGGCAACGTCACGCGGAATGCCTTCCCGCACGCCTGCCTGTATGAGCGCGTCGGCGAACAGGGCGACGTAAGCAGGCCCCGACCCATGCAGCGCCGTGGCCGCATCGAAGAGGCGCTCCGGCAACTCCATCACGTCCCCAACGGAACGGAAGATCTCCATCACCGTCGGCAGCATCTCGCGTCCAGGCTCGTTGGAGGTAACGACTGCGGAACCAAGGCCTACGGACGCGCACACGTTCGGCATGACGCGCAACACGGGCGTGCCTTCGGGCAGGCGCTTCTCGATGGCGGATATGGGAACCCCGGCGGCCACGCTCGTCACGGCCTTCTCCGTGCCCGTGACGGAAGGTGAGATCTCATCAACGACCGTTCCAACGTCCCAGGGCTTGACGGCCATGATGAGGAGGTCGCTGCGTTCCGCCAGCTCGCGGTTGGATGAGGTGGTCCAGATCCCGTACTGATCCGCGTATGGCGCGAGGTATTCCTGATGAACGTCGCTCGCGCCGAGCTCGAATGAGTCAGACTCCGCAAGCCTGACGAGGAGCGAACCGCCGATCTTACCGGCCCCGATTATTCCTACCCTCGTCAAGTCTCCCTCGCGGTCACCACGAATTCGAAAGGATCAAAGCTGGTTGAAGAATGCCCTCTCGGCCAGCCTTTTGCGCTCCTCGGCGCTGACCTCGACGTTGCGCGGGGTCAGCAGGAACACCCTGTTGGCGACGGTCTGTATGTTGCCGTCGAGGGCGTAGCTGAGGCCCGAGCAGAAATCCACCATCCGGCGCGACAGATCGGCGTCCACGCTCTGCAGGTTGAGGATGACGGGCTGCTGGCGCTTGAAACGGTCGGCGAGGGCCTGGGCGTCGTTGAAGCTTGCAGGCTCCACAACGCTCACGCGGGTTGGACGTTGATCCGGAACGGCCCGCAGGTGCGGCGGATTCTGGCCGCCTCCAGCGTACCGTTCGCTGCGGTTCGATCCATCGCTCCCGAAGAGATCCCCGAGGGAAGTCCCGAAGGCCGAAGAGCGCTCAGTCCGTCCTAGCCGCCGCACGGCGGGGCCGACTTCCTCTTCGGCGGAGCCTGAAGCGTACGCGCTCTTGCCGTACACGGCTTCATCCTCCTCATCCTCGTAATAATCATCCTCCACGCCAAACCCGAACCAGGCCGCGATCCGATCCATACGATCTCTAACTCCCATCCTGCCTCCTCACGGGCCGTCACCCCCGATGATGGTCCGCCCTATTCTAACCAGCGTGGCCCCTTCTTCGACCGCCACCATGTAATCGCTACTCATGCCCATGGAGAGCTCCGATAGCTCGAACTGGGGCCTCCAGCCTCCGCGTAGCCTATCACGGATCGCCCGGAGCTTCGTGAAAACATAGCGTACATTCTCCGTGCGTTCAACCGTTGGCGCAAGCGTCATGAAACCCCTGACCCTCACCCGGCCCTCGGTGCCGGCAGCCGCCTCCAGCATACGCTCCACCTCAGCCTCTTCCACACCGTACTTCGCATCCTCGCCGCTGACGTTTACCTGGATCAAAACCTCCACCCCCCCATCGGGAGCCCGCTTCCCAAGTTCTTCGACCAGCCGGATAGAGTCAACTGAGTGAATCAGCGAGACTCGCGGAACTACTTCCCTGGCTTTGCGCCGCTGCAAATGACCTATGAAGTGCCACTCGAAAGCATCCCCGAAAACTTCCTGTTTTGACGCGAGATCCTGCGCCCTGTTCTCCCCCAGTAAATCCACGCCAGCCGCCGCGAGCGCCTGAACCTGCTCCACCGAGTAGTACTTGCTTGCGATGAGAATTCTAATTTCATCCGGCCCGCGCCCGACGCGCCCCAGCGCATCAGCCACGTTCTCCCGCACCACGGCGAGACGCTCCCGAACCCGCGCCTCCAGCTTCTCGTCGGTCATCTTCATCACCCGCTCGCCCGCGCCACAGCCGCCAGATTACGGCCAGTAAGCGGCCCCTGCTTGCGATGTGAATAGAAGAGATCGGGCCTGCACCCACTGCACAGCCCGAGGTCGTGGATCTCCCGTACTCCCGCTTCCCGCAGGTTAATCCGAATAGCAGCCTGCAACGAAAGATAACGCCCGGAAACTACTTCCTTCCTAAAACGCCCCGCGAACGTCCGCGCAAGCTCCTCGGAAACCTCGTAGCAACAACCCCGGATAGAAGGGCCGATATAAGCTTGCACGGGTTCGCCCATCTCCTGCGCCGCCTTCGCTGCCACCCCGGCGAGCGTCCCGCGCCAACCTGAGTGAACCATGCCGACACCCCGCTCCCCGACGAGCGCCACAGGCACGCAATCCGCCACGGCAACAACCAGCGAGAAACCGTGCTCGTCAGTAACGAGCGCGTCAGCCTCTCCCGCGAATACCGCCTCGGACACCCGGACAACGCCGTCACCAGCCACCTGCTTCACCCACGCCGAAAGTTGTCCGCCCATCGCCTCCTGGATGCGCCGCAGGTTCTCGGCCACGGCCTCCCCGCCGTCACCTACCACCTTCGAGACGTTCAGGCTGTCGTATGGAGGATCGGAGACGCCCCCGAGACGGGTGAAAAACCATACCTTCGCGCCAGGTGGTTCGGGCTCGGGAGAGACGAAGACGGCGCCCCCGGCTGCGGTTCTTAACGCAGCGGGAGCGCCGTCGGTGAGAGAGATTTCCTGGCGCACGCCTTCCGTAACAGGTTATCGACGCCGGAGGAAGGCCGGTATGTCGAGCACGTCGCCGTCCTGGGCTGGCGAGGGTGCGGCGAATTCCTCTTCGGGAGCGTCCACGCCCGTCCGCTCCGCGCGGCGCTGGTTGGCGAGCCGCTGATCGAAGCCCGTGGCGATGACGGTAACGCTCACCCGCTCCCCCTGAGCCTCGTCCACCACGGCGCCGAAGATCAGGTTCGCGTCCTGGTGGGCCGCGTTGTGGACGATCTCCGCAGCCTCGTTGACCTCGAAGAGCCCGAGATCCTGCCCCCCGGTGATGTTCAGGATGATCCCTGTCGCACCCTCGATGCTCGCCTCTAGCAGCGGGCTGGAGATCGCCTGCTTGGCCGCCTCGGCCCCCCGGTTCTCGCTGTTCGACTCTCCTATACCCATCAGGGCCGAGCCTGAGTTGGACATGATCGTCCGCACGTCCGCGAAGTCCAGGTTGATTAGGCCTGGCACCGTTATGAGATCCGTAATGCCCTGTACGCCCTTCCTGAGCACGTCGTCCGCCATCTTGAAAGCGTCCATCATGGTGGTCCGCTTCTCGGCCACCTGAAGCAGCCTGTCGTTCGGGATGATGATGAGCGCGTCCACGTTCTCCTTGAGGCGATTGATCCCCTCCTCGGCGTACGTCGAACGCCGCCGCCCCTCGAAGGCGAACGGGCGTGTCACGACGCCAACCGTGAGCGCCCCAGCCTCGCGGGCGATCTTGGCTACCACCGGCGCGGCCCCCGTGCCCGTGCCGCCGCCTTTACCGGCGGTGACGAACACCATGTCGGCGCCCCGAATGGCCTCCTCAATCTCGGCCTTGTTCTCCTCGGCCGCCTCCATGCCGATCTTCGGGTCAGCGCCAGCCCCAAGACCGCGCGTGAGCTTGTCCCCGATATGGATCTTCTGGTCAGCATCCGTCATCTGCAAAGCCTGGGCGTCTGTGTTGACCGCTATGAACTCCACGCCCTGCAGGCCGGAGTTGATCATACGGTTCACGGCGTTGGTCCCGCCGCCACCAATTCCCACAACTTTTATTACCGCTAAGTAGTTCGTCCCCGCGTCCAACATAACTCCATAGCCCTCCGTCGTCAGATCTCCCACTCCAACCCGGTTCATAAGCCCCGGAACCAACTTTTAACAGCCGATACTATGCTACCAAAGCTGGTCGCCCTTTCACCTTTACCCTTTGGTGTAAGGTCACTGTTTTTCGCGGAAAAGTATAGCAGACCTACAGCCGTCGCATACTGAGGCTTTTGTACAGGTCTAATGTCGCCTTTTACCCTGCGAGGAATGGCGGTACGGGCGTGCATCCCGATCACTTCTTCGGCCAGACCCGTCATTCCTTCAAGGAGCGAGCCTCCGCCGGTAAGGACGACGCCCCCTGGCAACATATTCAGGAGGCGTGCCTCATCCAGGGAGTCGCGGGCGTACTCGAGAACCTCGTGGGCGCGGTACTCGAGAATCTGGCTAATAAAGCTCGCGTTGTAGTGACGATCTTCGAGCTTCACGGCGGCCACAGAGTCAACGGAATCAGAGATCACGTTTCCGTACCGAATCTTCAGCTCCTCCGCCGCATCGAAAGGCACCTTCAACCCGTATGCCAGATCCGAAGAGAAGGCCATTCCCCCGAGCGGTATCACGGAGGTGTGGGCCAGCGAGCCCTTTTTGAAGGCCGCGATGTCTGTGGTGCCGCCGCCGATGTCCAGCAGGGCGACGCCGTCTTCGCGGTCGGTTTCTAGCAGGCAAGCCTCGGCGGAAGCCAGCGGTTCGAGCACGACGCGCGATACTTCGACTCCGCAATCCTCCACCGTGTACAACAGGTTCTGGATGCTCGAAACCGCGCCGCTCACGACGTGGGCCCGCATCGTCACCTTGCGCGCGGCGAGGCCGACGGGCTGCTTGACGCCTTCGGAATCGTCCAGCACGTAGCCCCGGGGAACAACGTGTATCACACGCTCATCCTCGTCCAGATGGACCTGGCGCGCCTCGTTTTCCAGCTTTTTTACGAACCTGTCAGTGATTTCGAGGTTCTTGGTGCGGTTGAGCAAAGTGACCTCGGTGTTAAAGGATGAGATGTGGCTCCCCGCGATGCCAACGCTGACGGGTCCACCCTGCACGCCGCACGCGTCGAGGGCCTCGGCGATGGAGTCAGCAGCAAGCTCCCTGTCGACCACGACGCCGCGACGAAGCCCGCGGGTCGGCGCCTCACCGACGGCGAGTACCTCGACCCAGCCCCTCCGACTATCCACCCGGCCAGCCATGACCACGATCTTGGTGGTGCCGACATCTATCCCATAGACCAGCGACTGCGACATGAACTAACCTGTCCCGGCAGCTTTCGAGCCAGGCTTGCGGGAGCCTTCGAGCCTTCCAGTCCCTACCACTACCCGTCCCTCCGAGCGTAGATCAAAGCGGCGGGCCTTGGGGTTCTCTGACATGACTTCCGACAAAGCCTTCACCTGGGCGTCGCCGACGCCGCCGGTGAAGATCACAGTCCGTCCCCCTACCTTGGCCCTGATGCCGCCCGCGCCGACGCCATCCACGGACTCCAGCGCGACCCCATTACTTGCAAGGACCCTCCCAGCCCTCAAAATCCCCTCCAGCTGATCCTCGCCCATCTCGACCCGCTCCAGGTTCGCCCCCCCGAGCCCCGGAAGCTCCGTGCCATCCGCCGCGAAGACCTCCCTGTGTCCTTCGATCTCGGCATCCAATACGGCACGGCGTTCCTTAACCTCTACTGCAACTATACCCGAATCCCAATCTTTGCGCACCTTCACACTCTTAACCCAAAGATTAGACTCGATTTTTCTCGAAAGCATAGCGGAGTTGAGGGTGATCAGGCTCGCGTGGTCTGGAACGGCGGTTTGGGCCTGTGATTCGGGGAACATATGGGCGCCCTTGACCTCGATTCCGGTGACGGGGTAGATCAGGTAGGAGACCATGTAGATCACGGCAGCCGTGAGGGCCGCGACGGCGGTCGCGATGCACAGTGACTGAAGAACCTGTCTGGTCGAAGCGCGCACGGCTACAGCAGCGCCAACAGTTCGTCGCCGACCCCGGAGATATCTCCGGCGCCCATCGTGAGCACCGTGTCGTTCGGGGCGGATATGTCGCGGAGGACACGCGGGATGGAACTCTGTTCGGGGACATAGTAAACATCGGGGTGATCCCGAGTCTCGCAGATGGCGTCCACGATGAGCTTCCCGCTCACGCCGGGCTGGGGCATCTCACCGGCCCCGTACACGTCGGTTATGAGAACCGCGTCGGCCTGGGAGAATGCGCCGCCGAACTCCCGGTAGAACCTGCGGGTGCGGGAGTAGCGATGTGGCTGGAACACGGCGATGACCCTGCCGTTCGAGGTAGTGCGGGCCACGTCGAGCGTCGCTGAGAGCTCCGTCGGGTGATGCGCGTAGTCGTCCACTACCCTGATGCTGGATTTCTCACCCTTGAGCTGGAAGCGGCGCCGGACGCCCCCGAAGCACTTCAGGCTCCTCGCCGCTTCAAGGGCGTCGCGGCCGATCCAACGCGCCACGCAGGCTGCGGCGAGGGAGTTGAGTACGTTGTGCCGCCCGTGTACCCCGAGTTCCACAACGCCCCGCTGGCGCCCATCCTCGAAGAGCGTGTAGACGTTGGATGAACTAATCTCCGCCCTGAGATCCCCGGAGTGGATGCCGTAAGTCGTCACCGGGCATGGCGAGCTTTCCGCGAGCCGCAGGCAGTTCTGATCGTCGGCGCAGACTACGAGGTGACCCGATGGTGGCAGGGCAGCCACGAACTTGGCGAAGGTCTCCATCACGTCGTCCAGGGAGGAGTAGAAATCTGGGTGGTCGAACTCCACGTTGGTGATCACGGCTGCCTGGGGATGGAGCATCAGGAGCGAACGGTCGCTCTCATCGGCTTCGGCCACTATGAGGTCTCCCCTGCCTTCGACCACGTTGCTGCCGATGTCGTTGAGCTCGCCCCCTATCAGGGCGGTCGGGTCTTCCCCGAGGGCCCTGAGAACGTGACTCGTCATGCTAGTTGTCGTGGTCTTGCCGTGCGTCCCTGCCACCGCCACGCTGAGTCCGCCTTCGAGGATGGATGCCAGCGCCTCTGCCCTGGCGATCACGGGTATGGACCGCCTGTGGGCCTCCAAGAGCTCGGGGTTGGTTTTGGGGATCGCCGTGGAGATCACCACGCGCTCGGTGTCCCCCACCTGCTCCGTTGCGTGACCGATGTACACATGTACGCCAGCCGCCTTGAGCCTTCTGGTATAGGGGGACTCTTTGAGGTCGGAGCCGGTGACGACGTTGCCCTGTTTCTTCAGGACCTCCGCGATGCCGCTCATGCCCGCGCCGCCTATGCCGATCATGTGAATCCTCATTTTCCCCCCCCATTCGCAGCGGACGCGCCCAAAAGCCTCTCCGCTATCTGATTCGACGCTTCTGGCGTCGCCAATTCCTTCATCCGCCCGGCGAGCCGAGCCCGCCTTTCATCGTCACTGAGCAAATCCTCGACCCATCCGCGAAGCGTCTCCGCGCTCACCTCGGAGTCGGGGAGCAATGCCGCGGCACCCCGTTCCGTGAAGTAGCGGGCATTGTGAAGCTGATGATCTCCGGTGGCATGCGGGTAGGGAATCAAAACCGAAGCCCGTCCCAACGCAGCCAGGTCGAACAGCGACCCCGCGCCGGAGCGTGTGATCACAACCTCAGCAGCCGCCGCATACCGCCAAAGATCATCCACATATTCAAGTATTATGTGGTTATTATTTGTTGTGGAGAGTCGTGGGAAGTCGCGCCGTCCTGCTACCTGCACGACCGTGTATTGTGTGTTCTCCCCGAACGCCTTTTCGGCAGCCAGGTTGATCTTGAGTGCGCCGCCGCTACCGCCGAAGATCAGGACCACGGGCGGCTCCAGGCCGAGTTCGCGGAGCGCCTCTTCCCTCGACGTTTCGAAGAACTGCCTGCGGGTGGGCATCCCGACCCACTCCGCCTTTTTGAAGTGTTCGGCTGCTGCCGGGAAGGTAACGAGGACTTTCTCCGTGAGGCGGCCGCCGAATCGGTTCACGCGGCCAGGGACCGAGTTCTGCTCGTGCAGGAACGTCGGCACGCCGAGCATCCTGGCGGCGAGGATCGTGGGCGCACTCGCGTATCCGCCGACGCCGAGAACAGCCGATGGCTGAAATTCGCGGATGATCCTGCGGCAGCGCGAGGTGAGAGCCTGGGCGAAAAGCATGACAGCCCGTACGCGGGCTGCTGGGCTTCCGGCAAGACCTTGCAGGGGCAAAGAATGGAGCTTGTATCCGGCGTTGGGGACGAGATCCGCTTCGATACCCGAGGCCGCGCCTACAAACTCCACGGATGCCCCTTTGGCGCGCAGGCTATCCGCCACGCACAGCGCGGGGATCGCGTGTCCCCCGGTCCCGCCGCCGGCTATAAGGACGCGCGGTGGCGCGTGGTTTGACTTCTCTGGCTCGCTCACTATCCTCCGATATCCGGTACAGCATCCCTATGGCCGCGAAGCAGACCAGCATGCTCGATCCCCCGTAGCTCACGAACGGCAGGGTCATGCCGGCCAGTGGGAGCACGCCCATCGCGGCCCCTATATTGAAGACAGCCTGGGCCGTGATCGTGGTGGTCAGCCCGGCGGCCAAGCAACGTCCCAGAACCGATGGCGCCTGGAGTGAGATCCTCAATCCCGCCAGCGCCAGGAATATAAAAGCGCCTATCACCAACACCATACCGAGGAGCCCGAGTTCCTCGCCGATGAGCGCGAAGATCATATCCGTCCGCAGCTCGGGGACGTAAGTTCCCTCCGCCCCGGCCCCGGCCCCGGCTCCCAGCCAGTCGCCAGACTGTATCGCGGTCATGGACTGTACCACCTGATAACCAGAGCTTTGCGAAACAGACCACGGATCGAGGAAAGTCAGGAACCTCTCCCGCCTGTACGGCGCGAGCAACATGACGCCAACGAGAACGCCCACAGCAGCGCCGCCGAACAGCAGCAGGTCTCGCGTTCGGAGTTCCGAAGCCCAGAGTACACCTGCGGCCCCTGCAAGAATCATGACCGAGGTTCCGAAGTCCGGCTCAAGTACCACGAGCCCGAAGAGAACCCCGATCACCGCGAAGAGCCCGATCGGCAATCCAGAGCCGGGACGCATACGGGCAACCCACAGGCTGGCGACCACGACGACCGCGATCTTGGCGAACTCCGCCGGCTGTACCATGAAGAATCCCAGGTCGAACCAACGCCTGCCGCCCCCGATCTCCACCCCGATACCGGGTATCAGCACGAGCACCAGGCTCGCCAGCACTGCCAAAAAGAACACTGGTCCCAATTTCCGCCAGGCCGTATACCTGACGCGGCTCGCCACAAAGAACGCGATCACCGCGAGCGCCACGTGCCCAGAGCGGACTATCAGATAAGCAGTGCCACTCTCCCTGTAGGTCGCCGAGTACACCATGACGAGGCCAAGCAGCGCGAGCCCGAGGGCGGTAAGGAAAAGGTATGTTCGCAAGGTCGCCAACCGCCGTCACCCCCGACTCTCTGAGGCACGTCCGGCGACGAAATCCCCTGACGCCAGGCTGGCAAAAACCCTGCCCCGCTCCTCGTATCCCGAGAACTGGTCGAAGCTGGCGCACCCTGGCGAGAGCAAAACCACATCGCCTGTCTGAGCGAGGCTTTCGGCCTCCTCGACTGTCTCCGCGAGTTCGGTGGCTATGGTCACTGGTCCATCCCAGTTTCCGCGCAGGTAGTCGAAGATCCGGGGTCCAGCCTCACCGTGACAGACTACGGCCCGGCAGTGATCCAGGGCCGGAAGCACCTCCGCGAAGTCCGTGTGTTTCTCTGATCCTCCCAGGATCAGGACTACGGGACGTTCGAAGCTCGCCAGCGCAGCCGAGACCGCAGCCGGGTTGGTCGCCTTGGAATCGTCCACGTAGAGTACGCCATCGCGCTCCGCCACTATCTCCATCCTGTGCGGCTTGAGCCGGTAGTCGAGCAATCCGGCGCGAATCACACCAAGGCCCGCGCCCACACGTTCTGCGGCAGCCGCCGCAAAGAGCGCGTTCTCATGGTTGTGCTTGCCCGCGAAGCCAAACTCGGCCTCGCCGCATATCTCCTCACCGCGCAGGAAAAGCCTTCCATCCCGGATGGCCGTCTCGCCTTCGCCGATCACGAGGGTTTCGGCGGAGAGCCTTGCCACTGCGTCCCGCCCGATGGGATCAGCCGCGCTCACTAGCGCAAGATCCTTGGATCCTTGACCATCGAAGATACGCAGCTTGTCCACGACGTACTCCTCGAAGGAGGCGTGCCAGTTCAGGTGATCCGGACGCGCGTTGAGGAGCGCTGCTACCTCGAATCCGGGATCGTCCATGTAGTGAAGCTGGAATGAGGAGACTTCGAGTATCAACAACCCGGTTTGCCTGACTTCCCCAAGGCAGCCCGTCAGGGCGCGCCATGAGTTGCCTGCCACCGCGTGAGGAATGTCGGCTTGTTCGAGGATCTTCCGGATCATATCCACCACGGTCGTCTTGCCATTCGTTCCTGTGACCGCGACAGTCCGCACCCCAGGCCCAAGCAACTCCAACCCGAAGCCGACCTCTGATACGACTGGGATTCCTTTCGTTTCGGCTGCTGAGAGAACCGCGTCTTGTGGACGGATGCCGGGGCTGACGACGACGCGTCCGATGCCTTCCAGTGCTTCCGGTCCGGCGTCGAGGCGACCTTCGACGCCGAGCTTCGCCAGGGTTGCGCGAAGTTCGCGTGAGTCGTTGGCGTCGGCGGCGACGATGGGTTCATCGCGGTCGAGGAGGGCGCGGGCGACCGAAATCCCGGATTCACCAAGCCCGTAGATCAGGGTGGACATCGGGGAAGCCTCAGACCGCGTTGTAGAGTAGGAGGTAGTAGAGGAAGAATCCGGCAGCAGAGAACGCGGTCTGCACGATCCAGAACCGCACCACTATCTTGTTCTCCTGCCAGCCAGAGAGTTCGAAGTGGTGGTGGATCGGGGCCATCTTGAATACCCGACGCCGCGTCATCTTGAAGAACCCGTACTGAATGATGACTGAGAGGGCTTCGATCACGAATAGCCCGCCTATAATCGGCAGCAACATCTCGGTCTTCGTCAGCACGGCAGCCGCGCCGAGTACGCCCCCGATGGCAAGCGATCCAGTATCCCCCATGAACATCTGCGCCGGATGAGCGTTGTACCAGAGGAAGCCGATGATGGCCCCGACCATGGCCCCGCAGATGATCGCCACGTCGTACTGGCGCTCCAGGAACGCGATGCCCGTGTACGCCGTGAGGGCGATGGCCCCGGTCCCGGCCGCCAGCCCGTCCAACCCATCGGTCAGGTTCACGGCGTTCGTGACACCGGCGAGCACCAGCAACAGGAAGAAGCTGAAGAGCCCGATCCCGATGAACCCAGGCCCGAGAACCAGGTTCCTATCGAGTCCTGGCACTATCACGTTCTGCGTGACCCCGACGAAACGCAAAGCCAGCACGTCGGCAAGAACGACCGCCACGGCGAGAAGCAAGAACTTGTACTTCACGCTCAGCCCTTCGCTGCGCTTCTTGGAGATCTTCTGCCAGTCGTCGTAGAGCCCGATGCCGGCCGTCACGCCTATGAGCAGGAGCATCGCCACCGTCGGCCAGGAGTCGAACCTCGCCACCACGACCAGCGCCGACACAAGGCCCATCAGCATGACCATTCCGCCCATCGTGGGTGTTCCGGCTTTGATCAGGTGCGTCTTCGGCCCCTCTTCGCGCACGAACTGTCCGAACTTGCGGGTCTGCATGAACTCTATGAACTTCGACCCGAGCGCGACCGTCACCAGAAACGCTATAGCCCCGGCGAGCACAACGCTAAACAAGAGCTAGACTTTCTCTCAACTTCCGGGTCAATCGGTCTAAACCAACCCCCCTCGAACCCTTGACCACAACGTAGTCTCCGGCCCTCAAATTCTCACCGAGCCCCTCTGCCGCAGCCTCAGCGTCATCGAAGAGAACAGTCTCATCGGGGAAGGCTTCCGCGTACCAGCGGGCCTCGTCCCCAACGCAGACTAGCAGGTCTACGTCAAGTTCCGACGCAAGTCGCCCTGCCTCGCGATGGTATTCGCGGGCGGCGGGACCCAGTTCGAACATGCCGCCGAGCACGGCGACGAAGCGGCGATTCTGCCTGTGGGATTGATCCGCCCCGTAACGCAGGACAGCCGAGATCGCGGCCGGCGACGAATTATAGGAATCGTCGTAGACCACGATGTCGTCCCTGAGACGATGTATCTCGCCCCGAAGCCCCGTGCGCCGCAGGCGGGCGAGCCCCCTGGCCCCGGCTTCGAGGTCGATGCCGAGGGCTAGCGCACCGCCAAGGGCGGCCAGTAGCGGCTGGACGAGGTGCGTCCCGAAAACCGGGCAACGGACTTCTGCCGAGCTATCGCCGAAATGGACTGTAAATCGCAAGCCTTCCTCGCTGTCCTCGACCTCCGAGGCCCACAGGTCAGCTCCTTCCGCTCCCTCGCGGTCGAAGGCGATGCGGCATCCCAGTTTCTTTTCCGGGCCGGTAGCAGCTTCGGGGACGCCTATCGGGTAGACGAACGAGCCGTCGTCCGGCAGGGCGAGCGCCAGTTCGCCTTTGGCGGTGGCGATCCCTTCGAGGCTTCCGAAAGATTCGAGGTGTATCGGGGCGATGGCGGTCAGAATGCCGATGTTCGGGGGGGCGATTCCGCAAAGGTACCTGATGTCTCCGGCGTGGGTCGCACCCATCTCCAGTACGAGAACCTCCGTGCGCCCGCCAGCCGAAAGTACCGTGAGGGGAAGACCGATCTCGTTGTTGAAGTTTCCTTCAGTCGCCGAGACTATCTTCCCCGACATGCGGAGGATGGCCGCCAGCCCGTCTTTGGTAGTGGTCTTCCCCACGCTACCCGTGATCCCAACCACGGAGATGGGTGCTGCGCCATCTTCGTGGTCCCGAGCGAGGCTCCAGCGCGCCAGCCGCTGCAACGCATCCAGTGGATCTTCAACCACTATCGTCGGCCCGTCGAGCGGCCTGTCGGCAACAGCGGCCACCGCGCCGCGTTCGATGGCCTGCGGCGCGAAATTCGCGCCATCCACCCTTCCACGAAGGGCGAAAAAAAGATCCCCAACCCGCACGCGCCGGGAATCCACCGCAGCGCCCCTGACGACCGCGCTGTCATCGGCGTGTACCATTTCGCCACCGATGGCCCTGGCTACCCTTGAGAGGGACGTTGATCTCATCTCATCCCTTTCTTGGAGTGCGGGCGATCCGGAGGAACGTTGAAGTATCCGAGGGTGAAGCCCATCACGTCGTGGAATGCTGGCGCGGCCGTGAGCTCACCCCAGTAGGTGGTCTGGGGGTCGTTCACGGCGATCAGGGCAACGTATTCCGGGTCCGACGCTGGGGCGAAGCCCATAAACGAGGCCACGTACTTGTCGCCGTAGGTGCCGGTTTTGGGGTCAACTGTCTGCGAGGTGCCGGTCTTGCCACCCACTGAGTAACCAGGGAGCTGGGCCTTGTAGCCCGACCCTTCATCGACGACGCCCTGAAGCATTCCGCGTACTATATCCGAGGTCTTTTGGCTTATCACTCGATGGCCCGCTTGTTCCGGCTCGTCGCCCGCAACTACGTGCGGTGTGACAGTGCGCCCGCCGTTGACGAGCGCGGCGTATCCCGAGACGAGTTGCAGCGGGGTTACCGAGAGCCCCTGACCAATGGGGATGTTGCCGATGGAAGACCCACTCCAGTCCTCGTAGGCTGGCACGACCCCAGAGTTCTCACCCCACAGATCCACGCCCGTCGACTGGCCGAACCCGAAGTCGTGGATGTACTCGGAAAGCTTCTCGCCGCCGAGATCCTCCGCCACGTGAATCGCCCCGACGTTGCTCGACTCCCGCAGAACGTCGGCAGGCTGCATGATCTCGGTTTCGTGCGGCTGGGAATCGTGGATCACGACGTCAGCAACCGTCATGTGGTCAGGGATGACGTACGTGGTATCCGGCGTTACGGCATGCTCTTCGAGCGCCGAGGCGACTGTGAAAGCCTTGAAGGTGGAACCAGGCTCGTAAGGATCCGTCAGAATCCGATTCCTCTGCTCATCGACCGACGCGTCTTCGATTTCGTTGTTATCGTAGGTCGGCGCGTTGGCCATGGCCACGACGGCTCCGTCGTCCACCCTCAACATCACCCCGACGGCGCTCTGGGCCTTGCTCTTCTCCACCGTCTCGGCCAGCGCCTTCTGCAACTCTTCCTGTACAGCCATATCCAGGGTCAGGGTGACGTCTTTGCCACTCTTCAACCTGTCGTGGTAGCGAGCCTCAATCCCGCCGAACGCCTGTCCGTAGTCACTCAGGTGTCCTGTCACCTGGCTCGCCAGGGTTCCGTCCGGGTACACGCGAACCGCATCAGGAGCCACTGTGATTCCGTCCAGGCCGAGATCCCAGATCTCCTCCGATTTGCGCGGGTCCACGTCAGAGGCTACGACGCTGTACCCGGAAGGCTGGCCATTGGGAGCTCGTTTCGTCAGCAGGGTTTCTATCTCATCCGCGGTTTGATGCGTCTCGGAGCCGAGGATCCTGGCGAGGGCGCTGGCTGCCTTCGAAGGGTCCTCGATCTGATACGGCGTCGCGATGACCCGCACCGTGTCGTGGGTGGTGGCCAGTTTGCGCCCGTCGTTGCTCAGTATGTCGCCGCGTCCCCTGGCGGCCTCTTCGGCGGTCACTGACCCGGTCTCGGCGGCGAGCGCGAGATCCCCCTGCCCATCAGAAACGCTAAGGTGCGCGGCCCTCGCGCCGAGTAGAAGTCCGACGAGCGCGATCGCGGCGATCACCACCCGCACCCTGTTCCGACCGACCGCACGAACCCTGGCTTTCGGCTGCGCGCTCGACGAGGCTCTCCCGGCTTTCCGCCTTCGGGCACGCCGGTACTGGGGAAACTGAACGACCCTGGCATCCGAACTCTTGCGCGCGCGGCCACCGGGGCTACTCCGGCTATCGCGGGCCGTGGATCGGTTACGAGGGGTACTCTTCCCGCGTGAGCCGCGAGCCGAGCGATCCCTGGCCGAGCTATTGGGGGTTCTCCCTTTTCTTCTCTCCCCCACTTTGCCTGTCATCCTCCCTGTTGTTGCCGTAGACTTTTAGATCCGAACCATCCGGGTCCCTCATCTTCAACTCCTCGCGAGCTAGAGGCCGGATTCTGCCCGGCCTGGAAAGTTCAGCAACCCGAATTTCGAGCCTGTCGCTCTCGGCCGCGGTGTTGGAATTGAGCCCTTCGAGCTCCGCTACCCTGTCACCGAGCCCGGCGGATACCGTGTGCAGATAGACGCTCCCCAACATCAAAAGCACAGGCACCACCACGAGCAGCACGAACCCACTCTGCTCGCTTCGCCGCCGCCGCGGCGACTTTCGAGGCGCCGCGCGCCTCGAAGACCGCGCGGAGGGGCCGGGACCGGGAGACCGGACCCTGTGTTCTCGCTGCGGCTCGGCCATCAGCCTTCATCCCGCCCAACGTCCGCTGGCTCGGAAGTCCTAATTGCAACCCTGAGCCGCGCCGAAGCGCTCCTTGGGTTCTCCCCCATCTCCCTTTCAGAGGGGCGCATAACCGAGCCCCGGCGAAAAACGGGCCGCGCGCCGCACACGCACACAGGCAACTCGGGCGGGCAGACGCAACGTCCTTCTCGATCCGAGATAAAGCGCTTCACCGCGCGATCCTCACCTGAGTGGAACGTGATCGCAACAAGCCTCCCGCCAGGCGCGAGGAGCCTCTCCGCCGCCTCAAGCGCCCGCCTGAGGCTACCCACCTCGTCGTTGACGTGGACGCGCACGGCCTGGAACACGCGCTTTGCCGGGTTGCCGCCCCGTTCCACCCAGCCAAGCGCCGCCCTCACGGCGTCCGTGAGATCCAGCGTCGTCGAGAGCGGACGGCGGCGTGAGATCTCACGCGCCACCCTGCGGGCCTCGCCACGGGATACGTCCCCATACCCGGAGAGCACCCGCGCCAGTTCAGCCTCATCCACGGTATTCAGATAGTCGGCGGCGGAGATCCCGGAGCCAGGGTCCATCCGCATGTCCAGCGGTCCTTCCCGGACGTAGCTGAAACCGCGATCCGTCTCATCCACCTGATAACTCGAAAGCCCAAGATCGAAGAGGATCGCATCCACCCGCTCCCCGTCCTCGACCATCTCCCAAAGCACCCCGTCATATGCGCCTGGCCTGAAGGCAAATCGCTGGTCCTGAATGTCAGCCGCACGCCTGGCGGCGTCTGGGTCACGGTCGATGCCAACGAGCTTTCCCTCGGGTCCGAGTTCTTCGAGTATCCGCCGGGTGTGTCCCCCACCCCCGAACGTGGCGTCCACGATCACGTTCGCCTCGGCCGGGACAAGGGCTGCCACAGCCTCATTCAGCATCACGGGCAGGTGGGCGGCGGTCATCACCCGCCGAACTCCCGGCCGGCAAACTCTTCCACTATCTCGGCGAACATCTCGTCCGCACCTTCCACGTAACGGTCCCACTCGTCAGTGCTCCAGATCTCCAGCCTGTCATCGACCCCCGCGAGGGTCACTTCCTTACCAAGCCCCGCGTACCGCGCCAGCTTCGTCGGGATCAAAACCCGCCCCTGACGGTCGAGCGTCGCCTCGAAAGCCATCGAGAAGAACATCCGCGAGAGTTGCCGCCCCTTGGCGGAGAGGTCAGCGTTCGCCTTGACGTTAGCTTTGAAAGCCGCCCACTCATCCGGCGGAAAAGCAAATAGACACCGATCCACGCCCTTCGTGATCACGATCCCACCCTCAAAGTAGGACCTCAGACGGGAGGGGAGAGTCAGACGCCCTTTCTCGTCCAGGGTGTGCTCGTACTCGCCTAATAGAGCCAGGGTCGCTTCCTCCCACTACGTTCCACTTTGACCCACGACCGCAGAAATTCTTGCATACATGGCGAAAATCCGCAATTCGACTGCTCCCTGACGCACCAAACAGGCGCGATTGCCCTCTTTGCGCCATCTATACCCTACTACCCAGGGTATAGGGACCCTGCAGAGTCTTGGCTGAGGTGGGCAAAAGGACAATCGTGGTTGGGTAAGCGCAGTGCGACTGGCACGGAAGATGTGGCGGGGGTGGGCGTCAACACCCAACATGTTGGGTGTTCGTGAAATAGGAGTAGTGGGTCTATTGCGGGGATCTGCTTTGGGGCAAAAGTGAGAAGTTCAGGGAGGGGGTGGGCCCACCAGGACTCGAACCTGGGACCGTCCGATTATGAGTCGGATGCTCTAACCAACTGAGCTATGGGCCCTGGGCGCCGGATCGCGCTTCGCACCGGGCCAGCTCCCCCGGCTGGACTCGAACCAGCAACCCTCTGATTAACAGTCAGATGCTCTGCCAATTGAGCTACAGGGGAAAGCTTCTAATGGATTATACGTTCGATGCGGGCTGGCTTCAAGATTCGGCGACAACGGCGCGCAGTGCGTCTTTGAGTAGTGACATCTGGGACTGGATGCGATCCTTCTCGTCGTAGTCAGGGGCTTGCCGCTTGTCGCGCTCGCGGCTGAGTATGCCGACCCTGATCCAGGTTTCCCTGATGGCGGTATCAGAAGGATAGAGCTTCTCCCCCATGGATGACAGGGCGCCGATCTGGTCCATCAAAGGGCGGGTTCTCTCGTCGGCGATCAGGGAGTCGAGATCCGTGCCAGCGTGCTCTATTAATAGGGAGAAGATCCGGCCCTGCTCCTCGTCCGCAAAATTTTCAGCGCGCAACACGAGGGGCTCGGGCAGCGAATGTGTCTCTAGCCCAGATTTCAGAAGCTCTTCGGCGAGGTCTGGTCGGGTTAGTATCAGCGCCAGCAAGTCGCGGCCCGCTTGCTGGAGGGGCTCTACAGGTGTCGAATTGCGCGCTGATCTCGGTGCGTTGAAAGACCTGCGTACCTGCAGCGTCTCCGGGTTCACGCCGAGGGCTTCGCTCGCCAGCCGGACGGCGTCCCTATAGAAAACCGGGTCTTCGATCTCACTGATAAGGTCTCGAATCTCCGACACGATCCTGGCTCGCTCTGCGGCATCCGCGCCGCGGGCGCGCCTGGTTTTGCGGCGGAAAACGTACTCGAATGCCGCTACAGCATCCGAAAGCAGTCCTCCAAACTCGTCAGAGGAGTGTTCCAGGAGCCAGTCAGCGGGGTCCTGCGGCAAACGCAGCACACGCAAGTCCAGCTTCAATTCCGTGGCCGCCGCAGCGGCTCGTTCGATGGCTTTCTCCCCTGCTGCATCCGGGTCGAAAAGTACGAATATCCTGTCCGCGTATCCGCTCAGGGTCTTCAAGTGGGCTGGCGTGGTCGCCGTTCCGAGGGTGGCAACCGCATTCTTTATTCCAGATTGATAGAGCATTAACACGTCCGTGTATCCCTCGACCACGAGCGCGGATCTCTGCTTACGGATGGCCTCAGTCACCTGCGGAAAGCCATATAGGAGATCCCGCTTCGCGAAGATTTCTGTCTCTGGAGAGTTGAGGTACTTGGGATGATCGTCGCCCATCGCGCGGGCGCCGAAACCCACGATCCTGCCGCGCCTGTCGGAGATGGGGAAGGTGATCCTCCCGGCGAACCGTTCACCTCCTCTGGCCGAAAGCAACCCCGCCCCTTCGAGGGATCGGCGGTTGAGATCCAACCTCCGCGCAGCCCCAGCAAACCCCGAATTTCCGCGCGGCGGAGCGTAGCCAATGCGGAATTCTTCTATAGTAGATTTCTCTAATCCCCGGTTTTTCAGGTAATCGCGGGCCTGGCTAGCTTCTGTGGAGTCTGATCTCAGAAGGTATTTGTGGTAGTAGACGGTGGCGGCTGCGAGGGCTTTGTGGATCTGGCGTCGGCGCTGGTTGTGTTCCCTGGCAGCCCTGGCGTCTTCCGGTGAGCCTTCGAATTCGAGTTCCACGCCTGAGCGTTCCGCGAGGTGGGAGATCGCCTCAGAGAAAGAAAAGGATTTGAGGTCCATGACGAGCTTTATGGCGTCGCCGCCTTTCTTACATCCGAAACAGTGGTAGAGATTCTTTTCTGCGTCCACGCTGAAGGAAGGGGTCTTCTCGGAGTGGTCAGGGTATGGGCACAGCCCCGAGAACCTTGCGCCCTGACGCCGGAGCGCCGTGAACTCCGAGGCGGCCTCGACTATGTTCGCCGTGTTCCTTACCTCGTCGATGCTTCGCTGAGAGATCCTCATGCGCTACAGGCTCCTTCTCGACATCTGTACAAAGATTTTTCAGACTACCGTAGATGTCCCTGGGCTAATGTTACTCTAGGCGGGATGGGAAACGCTGACCAAAAAACGCGCGCGCCGGGAACAGGCTACGCGGACCTACCCCCAGGGGTGGATTTCGAGCCCAAGGACGAACCCCTGCGCAGGGACATCAACCTCCTCGGCCGCGTGCTCGGCCAGATCCTTATAGAGCAGGAGGGCGAGAGCTTCTTCGATGCAGAGGAGGATGTGCGGCTACTCTGCAAGCGGCTGCGCTTCGAATACGATGAGGAACTCGACCAGCGGCTGAGGCAGAAGATCGAGTGCATGGACGTGTCGGAGATCTCCGACATCGTGCGGGCGTTCTCGGTGTACTTCCAGCTCGTGAACATCGCGGAGCGCTACCATCGCGTTCGCCGGCGGCGGCAGTATGAATCATCCCTGGACAATCCCCCGCAGCGGGCCTCGCTGGGGAGCGCGCTACGTCGGCTGAAGGAAGAAGGCTCCGAGGACGCGATGCGGCGGGCGCTTGGGCGCATGAACCTGAGCCTCGTGCTCACCGCGCACCCGACGGAAGCCATGAGGCGCAGCGTCCGGCAGAAGCACGTCGAGGTCGCAGAGATACTGGAGTCGCTGGATTCGCGGGCGCTTTCGTGGCGGGAGAGACGGCGGCTGGAGGAGCGGCTGTACGAGGAGATCACGCTTCTCTGGCAGACCGACGAGCTTCGCGTCCGCCGCCCCGAGGTCGAAGAGGAGATCCGGCGGACCCTTCTGTTCTTCGAGAACCCGTTGATCTCGGCAACCCTGGACGTATATAGAGAGTTCGAAGAGGAGCTGGCCCGAAACTTTCCGGATGACCCACCGCGTCTGGGACGGGTGCTGGAATTCGGTTCCTGGGTTGGCGGCGACCAGGACGGCAATCCATTCGTGAAGCCGGAGACGATGGGCGCCGCGCTGGAGCTACACCGCGAGTTGATCTTGCAGCGGCATCTGGATTCTATGCTCGCCCTGACCGAGCGCATGAGCCAGTCCACCAAACTGGTGCCAGCCTCGGAAGAACTCCATAGCTCTGTGGCGAAGGACGAGAAGCTCCTGTCCGAGATCGCGGGCCGCTACGAAGAGGTACTGCGGAACGAGGTTTACCGACGCAAACTCTTGCTGATGGCGGAACGGTTGCGTTGCACGATCAAGGAACCGGAGTCGCGCGCGGCTTATGGCGGAGCTTCGGAGTTCGAGGAGGATCTGCTCTTGCTGCACCGGAGCCTCGTCCGTTACGGGGGGCGCAGGATCGCCGACGGCACGTTGCGGGATTGCATCAGGCAGGTGGAGGTATTCGGGTTCCATCTGGCGAAGCTGGACGTGCGACAGGAAAGTTCCCGCGTCTTCGGGGCCGTGGCCGAACTTATCAGGGAATCCGGCGGGGACGATCTCCTCTCGATCGACGAGGCTGAACGCGCGGAACTGTTGCGCGATTTGCTCGCCGACCCGAACCTGGATCTCACCCCCTCGAACAACCTGACGGACGAGACGCTGCAGGTTCTCGCGACCTTCGAGCGCATCAGGCAGGCGGCGGAGGAGTTTTCGGAGCCGCCCATCGAGAACTTCGTATTGAGCATGGCCCACAACGCCAGCGATGTTCTCTCTGTGCAGTTGCTGGCGCGTCATGCGGGTTTGCTAGAAGTGGACGGCGAGGGCCGATGCACTACCAACCGACTGCGTGTGTCACCGCTCTTCGAGACCATCGCCGACCTCGACCGGGCGCCCGGGATACTGCGCGGTCTACTTGATGATCCGTTCTACCGATCTTCACTAGAGAGGAACGGCAACCTGCAGGAGATTATGCTCGGCTACAGCGACTCGGGGAAGGACGCCGGATACGTGACGAGCAACTGGGCCTTGTACCGGGCACAGGGTTCGTTGGCTGCGGTGGCCCGCGAGCATGGGGTCGAGATACGGCTGTTCCATGGGCGGGGCGGAACTGCGGGACGTGGCGGCGGCCCGAGCTACGAGGCGATCATGGCTCAGCCCCCAGGCACGCTGAACGGGAGCATCCGCATCACGGAGCAGGGCGAAGTCATCTCGTTCAAGTACAGCATGCACGGCCTCGCCCGCCGCAACCTGGATACCGTGCTGGCCGCGATTCTGGAAGCCAGCGTGGAAGAGGAACCCCAGGAGCCGGAACCGCGTTGGATCGAGGCAATGGACGAGCTTTCCGTGACGGCGCAGGATTCGTACCGTAGCCTGGTCTACGAAGACCAGGATTTCCTCGATTTCTTCTCCGAGGTCACGCCGATACGCGAACTCTCGCTGCTGAACATGGGCAGTCGGCCCGCCCGCAGGACACAGACCACGGACGTCGAGAGCCTCCGTGCCATCCCCTGGGTCTTCGCCTGGACCCAGAATCGTCTCCTGCTTCCATCCTGGTACGGTGCGGGAACTGCACTCTCCAGCTATGCGCGAGATCCGGAACGGCTGGCAACGCTGCGCGAGATGTATCGTGGATGGCCAGCGTTCAGGACGCTGGTCAACTTCATGCAGATGACCCTAGCCAAAAGCGACATGCGGATCGCGCACACGTACACAGCGCTGCTGGCGGACGAGGAAGCTCGGGAGCGCCTATGGGCCCGCATCTCCGAGGAACACGCATCCTGCGTGGACGCCGTGCTGCGCATCACGGGCCATCGTAACCTTCTCGACGACAGCCCGGTTTTGCAGAGATCCGTCCGCCTGCGCAACCCATACGTGGACCCGCTCTCCTACGTTCAGGTTAACTTGCTGCGCCGCCTCAGGGAAACCCCGGAGGACTCCCCCGAACGAGACCGCGTGCTCAACACCCTGCTCCTCACCATCTCAGGCATCTCATCCGGGATGCTGAATACCGGCTGATCCCACCAACCTTTCACTAATCACCCCTGGCATTACCCAGCTTCAACAATCCAGCCTGCGTGGGCCGGAAACCACACGCCTCGTAGAAACGTTCGAGATGCGGTTCGTAGTCAACGTGCAGCCACTCCATGCCACGCCTATCTGCTTCCTCTGCCGCGTGGCGAACCAACTGGCGGCCGATCCCCTGCCGACGCAGATCCGGATGTACGGTGGTGTCTAGCAAGAAAGCGTGAACCCCTCCGTCCCACGCGACGTTGACGAAACCCACGAGAAGCACATCCATGTATGCGCATACGTACACGAGGCTGCGTTTCAGGATGGGCGTGAAATCTCTCGGTTCGTGCGCGTCCCACGCCAGGGAGAACAACTCGTTGAGTTCGGCTGAAGTTGTCTGGGGATTGGTACGGTAGATCACGCTTCGATCAGGAATCTCGGTGTCCGATCCCGTTTACGCGAAGATGTCGCCACGCGGCATGAAGAGCCGACGGTAAGTAGCTAGTGCGTAGCGGTCGGTCATGCCAGCCACGAAGTCCACGGTCTCGGATATGGAATCCGGATCCGTCCTCGTCCGCCCTTCTGGATGATTCAGGTAATAATCGAAGAGCGCGGCGACCACCCCTCCCGCTTTTTCGTTGTCGCGCGAACGTGGATTGCGGTAGACGTGCTCGAAGAGCCAGGTCCGAAGCTCCATCAGGGCTTCATATACGCTCTCGGAGAGGATTATCTCACCTTGCTGCGCAGACGAGGAGATCATATCCCGCACCAGATGGTCTATCCTGACGCTCATCTTCTCGCCGAGGATTTCCAGCGGTTTCGGCGGCAGGTCTTCCCACCTTATGGTTCCCGCCCGAAGCGCGTCGTCCACGTCGTGGTTGACGTAGGCGATCCGGTCGGCCACACGCACTATCTCAGCCTCCCGCGTGGAAGGATAACCTCTCCCCGAATGGTTCAGTATCCCGTCTCTGACCTCCAAAGTAAGGTTCAGTCCATCCCCCTCTTTTTCCAGGTGATCCACAACCCGTAAGGAGTGCTCGTTGTGGCGAAAGCTGCGTCCATGCCTGGAGAGGACGCGAGATAGAGCCTCTTCGCCAGTGTGCCCGAAGGGTGTGTGGCCGAGGTCGTGGCCGAGGGCAATGGCTTCGGCGAGGTCTTCGTTGAGGTCGAGGGCGCGGGCTATGGTGCGCGAGATCTGCATCATCTCAAGCGTGTGGGTCAGGCGGGTGCGGAAGTGATCTCCGTCAGGGGAGATGAAAACCTGCGTCTTATGCATCAACCGCCTGAAGGCTTTGGCGTGGATGATGCGGTCGCGGTCGCGCTGGAACGGGGTGCGGACGCCGTCAGGCTCCTCGTGCCTGATGCGGCCGGCGCTCTCGCGACAGGCCCAGCCTTCCGTGGGGATGCTCATGCTGGTCGCCTGGCGCCTGGCGTGGTTGGATCGAGGAGCAGGTTTCCGGGGGCGTGGGCTATAACGTGGGACCGGACTATGCGGCGCACGCTCTCGCCGAGCAACTCATCCGTGGGAACGTCACGGATGGGGCTTCGGAGCAGGGCGCGCAGGCGATCCAGAACCTCCGGCGGTATCGGGAATGTATCGGCGCTCTCCATCCGGCATTCGGCGCACAGAACGCCGCCCAAGTTGGGTGCAAAGTAGATCCGCCCTTCCGTTTCTTCAGGCGCGACGCCACAGCCCATGCACGAATCGAGCTGCGGTGCGTATCCAGCCAGCATCGAGAGCTTCAGCCCGAAAGCAGCCTCGACGGTCCCGAAACCTGACTCCCTGTTCTCCAGGGAATCGAGGCCGTGGTAGAGAAGGTTGAAGACCCGCCGGTCGGCCTCGTCGCCGCCGGAGAGGGCGCGCACCGTGCGTACCATCCCTGCCGCGGCCTCGAAGCGCGCAAGGTCCTCGCGGACTCCGTGGAAGCTGCGAAGCACCTCGGCCTGGGTCACCGTATGAAGGGTTCGGCCCTGGTATGCCATGAAATCCACGCACGAAAGCGGTTCTAAGCGGGCGCCGAAGCGGGATTTCGTGCGCCTGATGCCTTTTGCGATGGCCGAGATCAGGCCAACGTCCAGGGTATAGAGATCGAGGATGCGGTCGGCCTCGCCATAGCGGATGGACCGGAGGACTATGCCTTTACTCTTGTAGACCGCCATTCTCCGCCTCTTCCATTATGGCGACGCTGGCGCTCATACCGAGCCGGGAGGCGCCTGCGTTCACGATCTCCATGGCGTCCTCCAGGTTCCTTATGCCGCCTGATGCCTTCACGGCCAGCCCCTCAGGCGCTTCTTTGCGAAGCAGGGACACATCCTGCGGCGTGGCGCCAGCCGGGGCGAAACCAGTGGAGGTCTTCACGAAATCCGCGCCGCTGGAGGCCACTATCTGAACGGCCAGCCGCTTCATCTCGTCAGTCAGGTACGCGGTCTCGATGATTACCTTGACCACCGCATCGTTGAGGCCATTGTTCATGGCGACGGCCCCCACCTCCTGCGTGACGCTCGAAAGCTCTTCCGCAACGTATGAGAAGTCCCCGGAGAGAAATCGCGTGACGTTCATTACCACGTCGATCTCCGATGCGCCCCCGGAGATCGCATCACGAACCGCCGAGATCTTGACCGCCGCAGTGTCGTAGCCGAATGGGAATGAGACCACTGTACACACTTTCACGTCAGTGCCGCGCAGTTCCTTCGCCGCCGATCTGACGTAGACAGGAGGGATGCACACCGCCGCGAAGTGATGATGCGCCGCCTCCTCGCACATACGCCGGACATCCTTCTCCGTCGAGCTGGGTTTGAGCAGCGTGTGATCCACCATCTTCGCAAACTCCCGCACCCTCATACCCAACTTCAGCCGTCCTTCCCGCAGATTCTCGCTCTGAACCGGACATCTCCCGATCCTGCTTATTATAGTCCTAGCCGCTCCAGAAACTTCGGATCACTCCTCCATCCAGGCGTCACCCTCACCTTGAGGTCGAGGTAGATTCTGGTTCCTAGCAGCCGCTCCACGTCCCGGCGGGCTTCGGTGCCGATGAGTTTGATGGTTTTGCCGCCTTTGCCGAGCACGATCATGCGCTGCGTACCCCGCTCCACGTGGATAACGGCGTACACGACTGTCACGTTCTCCTTGCGTTCGACGTCTTCAACCTCGACGGCGACGGCGTGCGGAACCTCGTCGCGCAGCACGTTCAGCGCCTTCTCGCGCACGTACTCGGCCAGTATCAGGGATTCCGGATAGTCGGTCACTGCATCCTCGGGGAAATATTGGGGGCCGGGCGGCAGCATCCCGGCAACCTCATCCATGAGCGGCTCCACGTTCAGGCCATCAGTCGCGCTCAGGAGGAACACGTCCTTCCAGTCGGCCAGCCCGCGCACGGAGTCCACTATGGGCAGCGCGTCTTCGCGCCGGGGCAGGAGGTCTACTTTGTTCACGCAGGCTATGGCTGGAGTATCCGTGTTCGCCACGAGCCCGGCCACGTACCTGTCACCCCTGCCGACCTCGGCGGCCTGCGAAGCGTCGAGGAGAAACAGGATCACATCCGACTCAGAAAGACTGTCGAGTACCTGTTGCTGCATCCTGGCCCGCAAGGTGTCGCGGGGCTTCTGGGAACCTGGCGTGTCCACGAAGACCGCCTGGTAGCCTGGGCCGTTTCGCACGCCGCGCACCGGCCCGCGCGTGGTCTGCGGGCGGGGTGATGTGATTGAGACCTTCCTCCCCACAAGCCGGTTCACGAGGGTTGACTTTCCCACGTTCGGCCTTCCGACGACCGCGATGAAGCCGCTCCGCAGATCATCGTCCCGGGTTGCGTGTAGCATCCCGCCGCTCACAGTACCTCCGGGCCGAAGGAGTGGGGGAGTATCTCCTCGAACGGATAGCTACGCAGGCCGGAGGCTTCCGATGGGTCCTCGACCACGACTTCCTTGCAGCCGAACTCGCGCAGGAACTGGCGGCATGCGCCGCATGGAAAGCACGGTGCGGCGTTTGGGCTGGCGACCGCAACCAGCTGGACGCCCCTGTCGCCAGGATCTGCGAGGGCCATCGCGACGGCGGCGCTGCGTTCGGCGCAGATGCCGAGCCCATAGGATGCGTTCTCGACGTTGCATCCTGCGTGCAACGCGCCGTTTTCGGTAAGAATGGCGGCCCCGACGCGGAAGTTGCTGTATGGCGCGTATGCGTTGTTTGCGGCTTCGCGGGCCGCATCCATCACGGTTTCAAGGTCCATTTTCGCTCCTTTCACGCGAGTTGGAAGACGGTGACCGTGACGAGGGCCCCGATCACAGCCCCGGTCACCACCTGATAGATGCCGTGGGTCCCGCTCTCCACGCGGCTCTGGCAGACGAGCAGGGCCATGAGGAGCGTCACAAGCGAGATGAGCCCCCCGTATCTGGCGCCGGTTGCCAGAAAACTCGCCGCGACCCACGCGGCGAACGACACAGCCGCGTGCCCCGAAGGCATCCCGCCATGGAAGGAGTTCGGGGAATGCGTGAGCGCCTTTACGAGCAGGACGACGAGCGTCACTAGCGCCAGGGCGACGAGGGTGAGGTGACCGGGCCAGCGCCTGATGCTATCGAGCGTCTCCAGGGTGAGCGGCCCCAGGTCATTGGCCAGGATCAGGTATCCGATCAGCACAGCTCCAACGCTCGACACGAGCACGGCACCAGCCGATACATCCTTCGCCAGCTTCGCCAGCGGATGGTATTCCTCGGTGACGAGGTCCACAGTAAATTCCAGCGCGGTGTTGAGCAACTCCGTGACGAACACGAGCATGATGGTGAGAAGCAGGGCCGCAAGTTCCAGCGCGCTCACCCCGACGAGCAGGCTAGCCACCAGGACCAGCACGGCCACCACCGCGTGGATGCGCATGTTGCGCTGGGTGCGCACGGCGTACACGATGCCCCTGTACGCGTGCTCGAAGCTGCGGGCGACGCCCTGCTGGCCCTTACTGGCCTTCGGAACCTTCTTATCCTTCCTGTCCACGCACCTTCTCCAGCACGGTTTCCTGGACGCGGGACATCTCGCTTTCCCCGAAATCGTCGCCGTGATCCATCCCCGCCAGATGCAAAGTTCCATGCACCACAAGCTCGTCCACGCCCATCTCGGCGGCTCCGGGGCAGATCACGACCTCCCCAACCATCTCCCCGTACGGCCCATCCACCTCGAAGCTCAATACGTCGGTCGGTCGGTCTTTACCCCGGAACTCGTAGTTGAGTTTCTTGATAGCTTCCTGAGTGATCAGCGCCACTGACATCTCCCCCACCCGATCCAGGTCGAAGCCCCTTTCGGTGAGCGCAGCCGCGCAAAGTTGCGTGGCGCGTTCGGGTGTGAGGTTGCGGTATTCCACCTCGTCGATGACCTCGACAGTGAAGGGCTGGGCGGGGATGGATGGCCTCAGTTTACGGTTCCGGCGGGTTTGGGCTTGCCGGGCTTCTTCTGGTTTTTGTCTGATGATTTCTCGTCGGGTGCGTCCGGGTATTCGATGCGTGGGCCGAGGAAGCCGATCAGCGCCTCGCGTATGGCTTCGCCGACCTCGTGGATCTCACGCATGGTCAGCGCGCAATCGTCGAACTGTCCGTCTTCGATCTTGCTCCGGATGGTGCCAGCTATGATGTCCTCCACGCGCTTGGGCGTCGGCTTGGCTATGGATTTCACCGTCGCCTCCACGGAGTCGGCGATCATCACGATGCCGGCCTCCTTGCTCTTCGGACGGCCGCTCGAATAACGGAAATCCGACTCGCGCACGGTCTCGCCGTCGAGCGCGTTCTCCAGCGCCTTGCGGTAGAAGTACTCGATGCGCGTCGTGCCGTGATGCTGGGCGATGATGTCGAGGATCTCCTGCGGCAATCCCCAGGCGTACCCGATCTCCAGCCCATCCTTCACGTGACGTTTGATGATGCGTGCAGACAGGGCCGGGGACAGGGCGGTATGGGGGTTTATCTGGGAGATCTGATTCTCCACGAAGTAAGCAGGATGTTCGAGCTTGCCGACGTCGTGATAGTAGGCTCCGACGCGGGCGAGCAGGGCGTCTGCCTGGATACGCTCGGCGGCGTATTCGGAGAGGTTACCAACCTGCATGGAGTGGGTGAAGGTTCCTGGCGCTTTCTGGAGCAGCTTGTGGAGCAGTTCGTTGCTCGGGTTGGAGAGTTCGAGGAGCTTCATCGGGGTCAGGATGTTGAACGCGTTATCCAGGAGCGGGAGCAGCACCATGGCGAGCATCAGCGAAAGTACGCCGTTGCCAAGGCCAAGAACACCCTGCCACACGGCATCGGGGAAGCCCAAGCCACCGACCAACCCCACGGCGAAAGTCACTGCGCCGGTGATCAAAGCTATAAAGAACCCGGCTTTCAGCAGTTTCTGCTGCGAGTTTGCCCGGATAACAGTATAGATAGCGAAGCCCGAACCAAGTAGCAACGCCGAGGTCAGCAGGAAGTCGTTGCCAGCGATGATCCCGACGTTGATGCTGGTCACGACCACCATGAGGAACATCAGGCGCGGACCCAGCAGCATGGTCCCGATTATCGAGAGGCCGGCAAGCGGCGTCAGATACGGGTTGAAATCCAGCTCTATGAAGATGCGGGCCAGGAGGGTGAACAGTATCGTGAGCGAAGCCGCGAGGGTAAGCCGGATCGCGGCCTTTGTCTTGAGAATCCTGCGCCCGAAGCGCTCGAGGAAATACCAGAAGATCCCCATCTCGGCGGCGACCACGAGCCCGACGCCAATCAGCGCCATCCACGGGTCGGAGGTAACTATTAGTCCCTGGGATTCGAGTTGTGCAAGATCCCCGCGCTCCAGGATACCCTGCGACACCATCCGCTCTATCGGCGGACGCGGACCCAGCCCGATCATGGCCGTCAGCGCCACCCAGGTAAACGCTGTGAGCACGACGAATAGCCGTACTTTTGGCTGGTGCTCCAGCCAATCGCGCAGGCGCTCGAAGCGGGTGGGCTGACGGTGGAACTCATCAACCCTCTTGCCCAACTCGACTTCCGGGGTCTTTCTTCCCAGCTTCATCTTCGGCTCCGCTCTCCCTAGCCCTCGGAGGGCTCCCCAGCGTCCTCGTAGGCATCCACGATGCGCATGACGAGGTCGCTCCTCACTATGTCGTCACGCCGCAGCCCGACGAACGAAACCCCATCGACGCCCGTGAGCGTGCGGCGGGCGTCCTGCAACCCGCTCTGACGGCCTTTCGGGAGGTCAACCTGAGTGATGTCGCCGGTGATCACCATTTTGGAGCCGAAACCCAGGCGCGTCAGGAACATCTTCATCTGCTGGGGCGTAGTGTTCTGGGCTTCATCCAGGATGATGAACGCATCATTCAAAGTCCGGCCTCTCATGAAAGCAAGTGGGGCGATCTCGATTATACCGCGCTCCAGATGCGCCTGGAACCTGGCAGGGTCCACCATCTCGTAAAGTGCGTCGTACAGCGGCCTGAAGTACGGGTCCACCTTCGCCATCATGTCCCCAGGCAGGAATCCTAAAGACTCCCCGGCCTCCACGGCAGGCCGCGTCAGGATGATCCTGGTGACCTCGCCTTTGTTGAGGGCGTCTACTGCGAGCGCCACTGCCAGATACGTCTTTCCCGTTCCAGCCGGGCCGATGCCAAAGACAACCTGATTCTGGCGGATTGCGTCTGTATATGCCTTCTGGTTGCGGGTCTTCGGGGCGACGCGGCGTCCGCGGTGCGTGAGGATCATATCCCCAAGCACCTCACGGCCCCCGCCCATCCCGTACAGGCGTTCCGCGGTCTCAGGCGTCAGATGATTGCCGTCCTCGGCAAGCCCGACGAGCCCGTTGAATACCGCTTCGGCCCTGTCCACGGCCTCCTCGCCGCCCCGCAGGGAGATCTCGTTTCCGCGCACGATCACCTCGCACTCGACCAGTTCTTCGACACGCCGCAACACAGAGTCGCGCTCACCGAATACCTCGAGCATCCTGCCGGGCGGGATGACGATCCTGGCCTCCATACCGTTGCCTGTCGTAGTGTCCGTCATTGCTCCTTTCTCGTAGGATTCAGGTATCAGCTTCTCGCCCGCCGCGAAACAGTCATGCGCTGGCGCGAGGGCACCCGGCCGTAAGGCCAATCCCGCACCCATCTCATCCAGGTACCGTCAGTAGCAGGTCTTTTCCTGATACCTGAAACCTGTAGCCTAATGAAGTGAGACGCATATCACTAGCCTCTGAACAGCAGCCGTACAAGCCGCTCCGGGGCATCGTCCACCAACTCGGCATTCGGGTCTGGGGGATAGTCTCCAATCTTCTGCGGGTTCTGGACCGCCGGAACATATAGCCGGTCGAGTGCATTCGCATTATCGTCACGCACCTCCACAAGGTGCGCGTATTCACCCAGCGTTAGCTCCCAGGCTCCACCGGCTCCTCCACCAGGCAGCCACTTCATCTTGCCGCCCAATGACTCGATTAGGGTTCGGACCTGTCCATAAGGACGTCCTTTCCCATCCAACTTCATTTGTTTCCTCCTTCCTGCGGTAGTGCAGGCAACTCGGAAGTACGAGTGTTGCTAGGTGCTGCCAAATATGCTCACCTTCACTGCAACCTGTTCCGTACCAGGGCGGCGAGCTGGCGGCCCTCCACCCTTCTTTCCGCAAGCGCCGTGGCCCGGCCCATGACGGCTCCCATGTCCTTCATCCCGGATGCGCCAGTGTCCTTTATCGCATGATCCACGATCCCCTCCAACTGTTCCGCGGATAGGCGGGCTGGCAAATATTCCCGCACTACCTCGGCCTCCGCCGCCTCCGAATCGGCCTGTTCCTGGCGTCCGGCTTTGCGAAACGCCTCGGCGGATTCCTCGCGCTGCTTGAGTTGGCGGCGCAGGATCACCTGTTCCTCATCTTCCGAGAGGGCCCTTCCGGCTTCGATCTCACCGTTCTTCAGCGCGGCGTTGAGCATCCGCAGGGTTCCCAGGCGGTCCCTGTCGCGTGCGCGCATGGCAGTCTTCGTATCCTGCTGTAACCGCTCCGCGATACTCACGGCATTCCCAATCTCTTGCCCCCTATAACGTGGAGGTGAAGGTGAAATATTTCCTGCCCCGCGTCCTTGCCGTTGTTGATCCTCACCGCGTATCCACCGTCCAGGACGCCGAGCTTCCTCGCAATCTCGCTCGCCACCTCGAAGAGCCGCTTGGTCACCCTGTCTGGCAACGCCCCGATCTCCTCCAGGTTGGCGACGTGCTGCCTTGGCACGACGAGGACGTGTACCGGCGCACGACCGTTTATATCCTCGAACGCGAAGACCTCATCGTCCTCGTACACCACATTCGAGTCCATCTCCTTGCGTACTATTTTGCAGAACAAACAATCTTTCTCATCCATAAAGGCTCTCCTTCCCTGCGACTAAGTATGCTCCACCGCAGCTTCGAGCGTCGCCATCGCCCGCGCCACCGCAACCACGCCCGCGGTCTCGCTGCGGAGTCGGTATGGCCCGAGTTGCCCGAACTTCAGACCGATCTCCCCGGCCAGTGAGATCTCAGCCCCACTCCATCCACCTTCGGGTCCGACGAACAGGCTCGTCCCCCCCACACCCAGCGCGTCTTCCAACCTGGGAAGTCCTTCGCCGTTGTGCAGCAGCACACCCTCTTCGCCAGCCTCCTTCACGGCCCCTGGGAAAGCCACAGGCCCTCCCACCTCCGGTATTCGCAACTGGAGGGATTGCCTGGCCGCAGCTTGTGCCACCCGCCGCCACCGCTCGACCTTACCTGCCGCGTTATCCATCCGAACTACGCCCCGATCCGTGACCAGTGGGACAATGCGGTCAACCCCGATCTCCGTGGCCTTCTCCACGACGAGGTCCATGTGACGACCCTTCGGCACAGCCTGATACAGAACCACCCGCGCCCCGCTTCCCTCCGGCGCGGCCAGCTCCTCCAGAACAGTAGCCTCACTCCCATCGCGTAGCTCGACCAGAAACAACCGTTTATCAGCGTCCACAGCCTCGAATACATCTCCGCTCCTGGCACGCAAGACCTTCGAGACGTGATGCGCCTCTTCCGGGGGAAGACCGAAGGCGCCGCCTGGTTCCACGGTGAAGTTCAGAAAGATGCGCGTGATCGGGGATCGGGAGATACCGGCTCCTATCGGAAGACGCCCCTGAGACGGTCGAAGAAGGAGCCACCAGTGCCATTGTAAGTCTCGTGGCCGCTCGCCGCGTCGAACTTCTCAAGAAGCTCCCGCTGCTCTTCGGAGAGCCGCGTGGGCACGAGCACGTCAACGACTACCTTGAGATCCCCGCGTCCCCTGCGCCTCAACCTCGGCATCCCCTCTCCCCGCAGCCGCAGCGTCGCGCCAGGCTGGGTTCCTGGTTCGATCCTTACCTCAGACGCTCCATTCAGGGTCGGGATCTCGCGTTCCGTCCCCAGGGCCGCCTCGACGACGTTGACGGTCAACCGATGCACGAGATCTTCCCCATCGCGCATGAGATCCTCGTCCTCGCTAACCTTGATCGTCACGTACAGGTCGCCTGACGGGGCGCCAGCCTCTCCAACGTGCCCGGCGCCGGAGACGCGGAGGCGCATGCCGTCCTCGATCCCCTCCGGTATACGCAGGTTCCGGGTCTCGATTTCCGAGATACGCCCGCTCCCCCGGCAATTTTCGCAGGACACGTCGATGATCCTACCCCGACCGCCGCACGCGGAACACGGCTGGGTCGTCACCATCTGTCCCAGGATGCTCTCCCGAACAGACCGCACGGCCCCCGCGCCACCACACGTCCCACACGTGTGGGATTCAGTCCCCCCCACGCCGTCGCAAACCGAACAATTCTTGACGACCTGAACATTAACTTCACGTTCTGTCCCGAATGCCGCCTCCCGTAGAGAAATGTCAACCTCTACTTCAACGTCACCGCCGCGACTGGGGCCGCGGGAGCCGGAGCCGAAGAACGAGGAGCCGAAGGAGGAACGGTCGCCGAAGAAAGCCTCGAAGATATCTTCGAAGCCGCCGAACTGTTCGCCGCCGCCGGGATAACCTCCGGCCCCACCGCCCCTGGGAACCTGATGCCCGTAGGTATCGTAGGCGCGGCGCGAGTCGGCGTTGGAGAGAACTTCGTAGGCTTCGGTGAGTTCCTTGAAGCGTTCCTCGGCGCCAGGGTCGTTGGGGTTGGCGTCGGGGTGATGGGAGCGGGCGAGGCGGCGGTAGGACTTTTTGATCTCCGCCTCCGACGCTTCACGAGACAGCCCGAGGACTTCGTAGTAATCGTGCTTCGTCGCCATCCCTAGAAGCTGGTGCTCAACCGGTCGGTCAGGGCTGCGGCAGCGGAACGTACGGTGGTGATGGCGGCGTCGTAGTCCATGCGCTTCGGCCCGATGAGGCTGACCACGCCGAACGGGCGCTCGCGGTGGCTGTACGCGGCCGCTACGAGGCTCGTTCCGGCAAGATTGTAGAAACCGCTCTCCGTGCCGATGGAAACGACTACCCCGCTGCGCGATACGGACCTCGCGAGGGCATCGCCCATCAGGCGCAGCAGCCAGCGGCGGCGCTCGAAGATCTCGATGACCGCTGCGAGGCTAGATGGGTCCAGGTCGTCCAGGCGGGCGAGCAAGGCGGATACACCCTGCACGAACACGCCGCGCTCCGAGGCCCGGCTCAACACCTGAACCGCCTCAAGGACTGCGCCGACGACGAACGGACTGTGGTCCGAGAGCGCCCTTCCTGCGGTCGCCAGTTCGAGGTCAGCGCCGAGCGGCCTTCCGCCGAGCCAGGCGTTCAGCGAGGAGATAAGCTCGCGGGTCTCATCCTCATCGACCGGGGCGGGCAACGTCACGGTGGTGCTCGAAGACGCCCCACTCTCCATGGAGACGACAAGCAGGAGAACGTCTTCCCTGAGACGCAGGCAGTCCACCCTGGAAAGGGAATCTCCGAGCGCGCTCGGCCCTGCCACGACGGCCAGAAGGCGCGTAACCTCGCTCATCCCCTCTGATACGCCCCGCAAAAGCTCGTCCACGTTTCCAGCGTCTTCAGGGGCCACGAAGCGGGCTCCCTCGTCAGGCTCTCCCGCTATGAGGGCATCCACGTAGAAACGGTAGCCAACGTCAGTTGGCACCCTTCCGGCGGAAGTGTGCGGGTGGGTTAGAAAGCCGCCGTTCTCCAGGTTGGAAAGTTCAGCCCGGATGGTCGAGCTGCTCGCATCCACCACATCCGCGAGGGCGTGGCTGCCCACTGGAGCGCCTGTGGAAATGTAAAGCTCCAGCGTTCTCAGAAATATCTCGCGTTGCCTGTCAGACAGCGTCATCACTTCCTGATTTTACCATGATGAGCCGTGTTTCCAGCGCTATGCCTTTTCCAGTGAGGGTTCCATCGTTCATGGGTTCTGGAGTATGGAGTGCATATTCGGCGTATCCATCAGACCTCACCAGAAGATGCCCGGCATATGGCTGGAGCGCATTTGGCTGGAGCCATGTATAAGATCGATCGGGTTGGTGCGGTTCGCCTGCGTTTCCGCGTGCGGCTCAACGCCGACACAACAACGCCAACCTTCCCCAAAACTATCTCACATGACGAGCGGCAGCCGCTCCAGACCTCGCAAGAACAACCCCCGCCACCAGCGCAGCGATTCGGGCTCCACCGTCAGGCGTGCCTCCGGGAAGCGCCGCAGGAGGGCGTTCAAGGCGATCTGCCCTTCCATCCGGGCAAGCGGCGCTCCCAGGCAATGATGCACGCCTCCCCGCCCGAAGGCGAGGTGCCGGTTCGGATCTCGCGCGAAGTCGAGGGCGTCGGGGTCCTCGAAGTGCCGCCCGTCGCGGTTGGCGGAGCCAAGCACCGCCAGGACCATCTCACCGCGCGGTATCGTCGTGCTCTGGATCTCCACGTCCTCGCGCGCGTAACGCTCGGTCGCCATCTCTATGGGGCTTGTGTAACGTAGGAGCTCCTCGACCGCCGGCTTTGCGAGCGAAGGTTCGCGCCTGAGCCTCTCCATCTGTGCGGGATGATCGAGGAGGGCGAGCGTGCCGCCGGAGATCAGGTTCACGGTGGTCTCGTGGCCGGCCACAAGGAGCAGGAACGCCATAGCCAGGAGCTCGTCCTCGCTGAGTTTTTCGCCCGCCTCCTCCGCCCGGATCAGCGCCGAGATAAGGTCGTCCCTGGGGTTGGCGCGGCGCCGCTCGACTAACCTGCGCAGGTAGCGCACGAACGAAAGCGCGGCGGGGAGAAACCTCAGCATGTCGCGGCGCGAGGATACCGAGACCAGCTTACTAGACCACCTGTGGAATTTCGCATGGTCTTCCGCGGGCACCCCCAGTAGTTCGGCGATCACGGTCGCCGGCAAAGGCAGCGCGTAGTCGGCGACCAGTTCGACCTCGCCCCGGCGCTCCTTTTTTCGTTCCATCGCGTCGAGAAGCTCTTCGCAGAGCGCCTCGATCCGCCCCCGCAGCCGTTCGATGAGGCGGGGAGTGAAGGCTTTGGAGACGAGGGCACGCAGCCGCGTGTGGTCCGTGTCGTCCAGATCGAGCATGTTGCGCTCCAACGGCTTGAGAAAACCCGGCACCCATGGCGCCTGCGCCTGTTGCTCCCGGTCCATCGCGTTGAGCCGATCCTTGGCAAAGACCTTGTCCTTCAGCACCCATGCCGCGTCTTCGTAGCGGGTCACCAACCAAGCCGTCCGCCGGTCGCGCAGGGTCGTGCGCCACACGGGGGCTTCGTCGCGCAGGCGCGCATAGAACGGGTGGGGATTCGCTTTGAACCGCGGGCTCGCGAGGTCGGGCGCGACGATCTCGCCGGAGCCAGTCTCGTTCACGCTCTTATTCATTTCGACCTCCTTCGGTCACATCGAAGCCGTGGATGAGCAGACCGGCGAGGACGTCGGGCACCTCATCCGACCGCGAACCTATCTCTTCGTCACCCAGCAAGCCCAAGACCAAGACCCCGAGCACGGCCCCAGCAACGGACCTCATCGCCAGGGGCGCGTCGGTCTGCCGCACCTCTCCTTGCTCCATCCTCGACCGGAAGTTCTCCTCGGCGATCCTCATGGCCGGTTCCACCACCTGCCGGAGGTAGCGTTCGCGCAACTCGGCGTTCACCAGCATCTCCGAGAGGACTACCCGAAATACCTCCCGACTCTCCCAGATCGAAGACATGCGCCGACGCAGGTACTCTTCGAGGAAACCCCGGAAGTCCGTGGACATCCCTTCCTCGAAGTCTTCCGCTCGCCGCTCCGTCTCGTTCAACCTGTCGAGGATCGCCATCAGAATGGCATCCTTGTCCTCGAAGTAGTTGTAGATGGTCCCCTCAGAGATACCAGCCGTTCGCGCCACCTCCCTCGTGGTGGCGCG
Organism: Rubrobacter sp.; assembly: GCA_013695335.1. Lineage (GTDB taxonomy): Bacteria > Actinomycetota > Rubrobacteria > Rubrobacterales > Rubrobacteraceae > JACDGB01. Next base: position 1,533 of record JACDAR010000159.1, on the reverse strand, counting down.
CCGAAACCCCTTCTCCGCGAAGACCCTCGTGGCCGCCTCGACGATCTGCTCCCGACGGGCACGGACCACCAGATCCCGCACCCCGTCCCCCCGTGGCTCCGGCACCGCTCAAACCTCCTCTTGAATAGTTACTCATTTTATTGAGCGATAGCTCATCGTACCTATGACAGCGGATTTCGTCAAGGGCTGCGTGTTTTGGGGTGTGGTGGTTGTCCTTGGTCGGGTGCGCTCGCGGCTTCCCGATGCGCGCACGCGGGTTCCGCCGGAGTTGTTCCATTCACATGCCGGTCATTATCGGTAACGGAGGAGGTTCGGCCAGATCCTGATGCCTGAGATACCTGTCGCCTGAAACCTAAATACGTAGTGCCGCGAGGAAAGCTTCCTGCGGGATCTCCACCCGCCCTACCTGCTTCATGCGGCGCTTCCCTGCCTTCTGCTGTTCCAGGAGCTTGCGCTTCCTGGAGATATCGCCGCCGTAACATTTGGCTGTCACGTCCTTGCGGTAGGCGCGAACCGTCTCGCGGGCGATCACACGCTTCCCGACGGCAGCCTGCACGGGAACCTCGAAGTTCTGGCGTGGGATCAACTCTTTCAGTTTCTCCACAAGCGCCCGTCCACGCGCATATGCCTTGTCCCTGTGGACGATGATCGAGAGCGCGTCCACTGGCTCTCCCGAAACGAGAACCTCGACCTTCACCAGATCCGCAGGCTCGTAGTCTTTCCGCTCGTAATCGTATGACGCGTAGCCGCGGGTACGGCTCTTGAGGGCGTCGAAGAAGTCCGTGATGACCTCGGCAAGCGGCATATCGTAGGTGAGCTGGACCCGCCGGGTCGAGAGATACTCCATCCCGATCGAGACGCCGCGCTTCTCGTGGCAGAGACCCATCACGGCGCCGATATAGTCGTTGGGGGCGATGATCGTGGCGCGCACCATCGGCTCCCGGATCTCGTCGAACGCCTCCGGCAGCTCGCTGGGGTTGGTGATCTCTCGGGTCTCCCCGTCCACCTCGACCTCGTATCGCACGCTTGGCGAGGAGGCGATCAGGTCGAGATCGAACTCCCGCTCCAGCCGCTCCTGAATGATCTCCATGTGCAGCAAACCCAGGAACCCGCACCGGAATCCGAAGCCCATACGCGAATTCTCCGGTTCGAAGAACAGCGATGCGTCATTTAACTGGAGTTTGGAAAGCGCGTCGCGCAGACGTTCGAAGTCGTCGCCCTCCGTCGGATAGATCCCGGAGAAGACGGTCGGCAAGACCTGTGTATAACCGGGAAGCGGCTCCTCTGCCGGTTCTTCGACCCTCGTCACGGTATCGCCAACACGCATCGCCTCGATGTCCTTGAGACCGGCGATCACGTACCCGACCTCCCCTGTCTCGAGCACCGGCAGCGCCGTCGGCTTGGGAGAATAGCAGCCGACCTCGAGAAGCTCGAAGTCCTCATCGGAGCCCATCGCCCTGACGCGGTCGCCCTTCTTGAGTTCGCCGTCGAACAGGCGGACCAACGATACGACGCCCCGGTAGGGATCGTAGT
>JACDAR010000278.1 GCA_013695335.1 Rubrobacter sp. | reverse complement strand
TAGGCGGCCACGATCTCCCACACCTCGAGCCCGGTGCCGGCCACCGCCGCCCTGCGCGAGTCGAGCCCGTCGACGAACACTATGCCTGGCACCCGTCTCATCCTGAGAGCCTCCCGTAGAAGCGACGTCGCGAGCTCCGAGAACGGAGGGTCCCCCCTCCTCGCCCGCTCCCGCTCCATCTCCGTCTCGAGGTCCTCCGGTAGCCTCAGCCCATGCGCCTTCGTCGCCATGTGTCATCTCCTGTTCACAGTGTGAACACAGTATACCAGCGTGATCTTCCATACGGTCAAGGTTATGCCAGTATCCGGTAGGTGTATCAGAGGTTGGGGACCATGCCCTGCAATGCCACGACACATAGACTTCTCCGAAGTTGATCTGTAACTCTGTAAGTTTGTATCTCTGTGCATCTGTCAGTATCAGGACAACGGAGTTCGGGTCCTTACGGGAACCACGCCGCACACCACTGGTCGGCAACGCAGTGTCCGCCACACCCCGTATGAGGACTTCAGCTCCGGTGAATTCGGACAAGGAGCCCTGAGTCGTACCAGTTCACGCTAGGAGGGGCCTGTGAGCCTCCCTGAGCTAACGGGAGGGCATATGTAGGGGTCTTCTACCCCAAGCACGAAAGGACACTTCCTGTGGCTTCTGGTGCCTGGGGCATGGTCGTCGAGCGAGCATCCCGGCACGTGTCCTTTCGACACACGCCACCAGAACAGGTTGCTGACAGAGTCCGAACCTCACGTAGTTACAGACTTCGGTATATGCAGACTCTGTTACTTATGCTATTCTTGGATCACGAGTCGGCGGGGAGGAGGCCATTTGAAGATCGTCGCGGTAGCCAACGGCAAGGGGGGAGTGGGGAAGAGCACCACCACGGTGAACCTGGCCGGTATCCTGGGTGAGAGGATGCGGGTACTGGTCGTGGACTCCGACCCGCAGGAGTCCGCGACATGGTGGATGGAGCGTTCGGAGGAGCGGGGGGCGGCGGACGTGGTGCAGGAGACCGACCCGCGAACGCTACGGCGGGTGCGCGAAGTGGGGGGGTACGACCTGGTACTTGTGGACACGCAGCCGGCCCTGAGGGCTGAGGCCCTGCGGGCGGTCATAGAGGCTGCGGACTACGTGGTGCTGCCGAGCCCGCCGGCAACCCTCGACGTCGTGGCCCTGATCGAGACGGTGCGCCAGGAGGTGAGGCCGTCCGGCGTGCGTCACCGCGTCCTCCTGACGCGGGTGGACGCGAGGAGCAGGGGAGAGGCGGAGGAGGCGCGCGAAGCGTTGGTCGGAGCGGACATACCGGTGTTCGGGCACCTGGTCAGGGAGTACAAGGCGCACCGGACGGCGTCGCTACTGGGTATCCCGATCAGCGGGTTGGGTCTGCGCAGGGGGCGCAACGCGGAGGACGACTACAGGCGGGTGGCCGACGAGCTGCTCGACGATCTGGAAAGGAATCCGGACGGAGGAAGTGCCTGATGGGTGGGAGACGCCGGAGGGGGCTCGCGGACCTCATAGGAGAGGTTGGGGCTACGCCGCAGGAGCGCGAAGAGGACCAGCAACGCGAGGGCGCGCTGGCGGAAACCCGAGAGGGAGAGCGCAGTAGGAGATTGTCGGGCGGTGGGGGAGAGGCCGGCGTGCCGCCAGCCACTACGGAGAATCCAGTGCGTGAGGAGGCCGAGGTGCACCCTGCGCCGCAGGCGCGTCCGCTGCCCAAGTATCTGGCTCTGGAGCGCAAGGAGGCCCGTCTGAGGGGCGACCAGGTGGACGCCCTGTCGGTCCTCGCGCGCCGCGTGAACCGCCGGAAGGTCTCGCATGGGGGCGAGCGGATCACCGAGAACACTCTAATCCGGGTGGCCGTTGACTGGCTTCTCAGTCAGGAGGAGCATGTTGGGGGTTCCACCGAGGAGGAGATAAGGAGTGGACTCGGGGTGCGAGAGCCCGGCGCCCGACGCGATTCGATCTAGAAACCAGTCGCCTGTGCCCGACCGTGACGGGCATGTCGATAGCGTAGAATGGAGGGCATGAGCGAGCGGCCATACGACAGAGACGACATCGCCCGGCGGGGCAAGAGTCTCTACGAACGGCACGTCCGGAAGGAAGTGGAAGCCGACAGTGCGGACGAGGGGCGTTTCGTGGCCATCGACGTCGACAGCGGCGACTACGAGGTGGCCGACGACGCCCTGGGGGCTGGCGCGGGTTTGCGCCGCAGAAGGCCGGCTGCCGTGGTCTACCTCATGCGCGTCGGCCGGCCCGCAGCGTTCCGGCTGGGCGGGCGGTTCCAGGCAACCGAGGCGTAAGACTCATGCCGATGTTCGGTTCCGTCGCCGCCAGCGGCAGCGAACCCCTGCTGCCGCTGGCGGCGTTATCTGGCACGGAAAATGGCTCCGCTGGCGGGGAGGAGATCGAGGCGGTGATCGACACCGGCTGCAACGATTCGGGAACTGGGCTATCCGTATGCTGGCCGCGCGGGCGGAACGCTGGCCGACGGTAGCGAGGTGCAGTTTGACTACTACGAGGGGCGGGTCCTCTGGCACGGAGCCGTGCGTTCCGTGGCGGTAATCGGCGCCGAGGGCCAGCCCCTGATCGGCATGGAAATGTTGCGGGGCAGCCGCCTTACCCTGGACGCCGAACCCGGCGGCGAAGTGCTGGTGGAGGAGAGGGCTTGAGACGCGAGGACGTGGCCGAGAGGGTCGCGGACATGGCGCTGGCGGATACGGAGAGCCCCGCTCGGGCGCTTACAACGATCCGACAGTACACCGCCGACCGGCTCGCCGAAGGCTACCCGCGCGAAGAACTCTACGCCGAGCTGGATCGCGCTCGCGACCTGCTCGAAGAGCGCGGCGCCCCCGATGAGGCCGAGGACCCTATCCTGGATGTGATGGACTTCCTCGTCGGCTTCTGTTCGCCTGGCGCGAAGCTCTAGGAGCCGACGTGTACCGTGCTCCTCGCCTCCGGAACGGTCGCCTCGCTGGCCGGGATGCTCTACGCGGGAAGACTCCAGTCCGGGCGCTTTTCTTGGGGCGAGGGCGATGAGCTTTCGGTCATAGCCGCCGTGATACTCGGCGGCACGAGCCTGTTCGGGGGCACGGGCACGGTGATAGGCTCGGTGCTCGGCGCCCTGCTGGTCGGCCTCATCAACAACGGATTAACGCTCATGGGACTAGAGTTGAGCCAGCAGGAGATCGTGCGCGGCGCGATCATCATCCTCGCCGTCGCCCTCGCCGCTAGAGGCCCGCGTAGCTGACCAGAACCTTCCAGACAGGAGGAGCCAATGCCAAGACCAGTCACCCTGTTCACCGGCCAGTGGGCCGACATGCCGCTCGCGGAGCTTGCGCCGCTCGCAAAGGAGATGGGCTACGACGGTCTCGAACTGGCTTGCTGGGGCGACCATTTCGAGATCAAGAAAGCTCTCGAAGACGACGGCTACGTCGAGTCCCGGCGCGAGATACTTCGGAACAACGGCCTGGAATGCCATGCGATCAACAACAGCCTCGCCGGTCAGGCCATCTGCGACTCTCCCATAGACGAACGCCACGAGGCGACTCTGCCCGAGCATGTCTGGGGCGACGGAGACGCGGAGGGCGTGAGGCAGCGCGCCGCCGAGGAGATGAAGGACGCCGCCAGAGCCGCGGCGAAGATGGGCGTGAGGAGGGTCGGAGGATTCACCGGCAGCGGCATCTGGCGCAAGGTCTATCCTTTCCCGCCGACGAGCCAGGAGGAAGTAGACGCGGGTTTCAGGGACTTCGCGGAGCGGTGGAACCCGATCCTCGACGTGTTCGATGAGGAGGGCGTGAGGTTCGGCTTCGAAGTGCATCCGACCGAGATCGCCTACGACATCCACTCGGCGCAGCGGGCTTTGGAAGCCATCGGCCATCGCGAGGCGTTCGGCTTCAACTTCGACCCGAGCCACCTGTACTGGCAGTTTGTGGACCCGGTGAAGTTCATAGACCGATTCTCCGGTCGCATCTACCACGCCCACATGAAGGACGCCCAGAGAACCCTCGACGGCGAGAGCGGCATCCTAAGTTCGCACCTTCCCTTCGGCGACCACCGCCGCGGCTGGGACTTCCGCTCGGTCGGCCGGGGCGGGGTGGACTTCGAGGCCATCATCCGGGCTCTAAACCGCATCGGCTACGATGGACCGCTTTCGGTGGAGTGGGAGGACGCCGGGATGGACCGAGTGCATGGAGGCGCGGAGGCCGCTGCTTTCGTCAGGAAGATGGACTTCGAGCCATCCTCGGCGGCCTTCGAGGCGGCATTCGCAAAGGAGAACTAGCTTGAGCGACGCTTTGAAAAAACTCAAGATGGGCATGGTCGGCGGTGGCTCGGATGCCTTTATCGGGGCGGTACACCGCGCCGGCGCCATCATGGACGGACAG
>JACDAR010000154.1 GCA_013695335.1 Rubrobacter sp. | reverse complement strand
CCTACGATGATCCGTGGCCATCGTCACTCCGTTCCGATCGGTTGACTTTAGACACCAACCATCTTGGAGGACGATGGCCCCTCTTTCTAGCAGACCATCGAATTACAGAAGTTTAGAGACACAACCCTCCGTTGATCATATGGCCCCAAAGAACATGTGAAAACTATGCTTCAACGAGGCGTGCCCACTACTTCTTACAAAACCAAATTGGGTAGAAGGGATCTACGTTGACAGCAACAGACAATCGGCGCTATTTTTTTACCTACTCGATAATTCTGGGCTTCTGCATGCTGTTCGTCGCTGTCTTTTTTTGGGTTGGGGACAGGCAGAACTGGATGATGTTAGGTCTAGGGGCTTTGTTTCTTGCGCTTGGATTTTCAGGGGTGTTGTAGAGGAGGAAAAGGAGACTTGCTGTCGCGCTGCGAATGACCACCATTGTGCTTGCCCTTGTAACGTTGTCATTAATTGCAGCCAGACTGGCTCAACTTATGCGTTACCTCCTAGTCAGTTGAACATGACGATATGTTCTTCCTTCTTACCTGTACACACGGGGCTTCGATAGCGAATGCTATGGTGGAGAGTTCGATCTCGGTGGAGAATTCGATTCTGATCCTGCCAACCATACAATCTCTTATGATGAGACTGTGTGCTTCCTATTTTCGCTCTTGCGTGTACATTCAGAGTGGGTGGGTCTTCGGCTATACTTGCTCCCCGGATGGGCGGATTACTTATAGCCATAGATGGACCTGCCGGGAGCGGGAAGAGTTCGGTCGCCAGGGCCGTCGCCGAACGTCTCGGGGTTGCTGATCTGAACACCGGAGCCCTGTATCGTGCGGTGGCCCTGCTGGCGCTGAGGGAAACCCTGGATCTCGATGACGGGGCCGCCCTATCCGACGCTGCCGGGAGCATCGAGCTCTCCCCTGAGGGGGCCTGCGTGGATGGGGTGGCTATCGCGGAGCAGGATCTTCGTACCCCCGAAGTCTCGGCTGCGGCGTCGAAGGTATCAGCCCACCCGGAAGTAAGGACGGTGCTGCTCGACGTGCAGAGAAAAGCCGCGGAGGCCGGTCGGAAGCGGGGCGGGGCTGTGATGGAGGGGCGGGACATCGGCACCGTAGTTCTTCCCGATGCGGACCTGAAGATATTCCTCTCGGCGGCCCCGGAGGAGCGGGCACGCCGCCGCGCAGTCCAGAGCGGGCGCGAGGCTGAGTTTGACCGCATCCAGGAGGCGATGAAGGTGCGGGACCGCCAGGATTCGGAGCGCGATGCCTCGCCTCTCAAACCAGCGCCCGACGCCGTGACGCTGGATACTACGGAGTTGGATCTCGACGAGGTAGTCTCCGTGGTGCTGGAACTCGCGCGAAAATCGGAAGCAGGCAAGGGGCAAACCCGATGAAGGGAAAAACACGAAATGATGGTATGTCCGGGCGTTACCGGCTCTTCCGGGGTTTGGTAGTAATACTCGGGCGTATCTTCCTCGGGTTCGAGAGCCACGGCGCAGAGAACACGCCGGAACGGGGATCCCTGATCGTGGCCTCCAACCACCGCAGGTTCTTCGACCCGGTCTTCGTGTGCATGGCAGTTCCCCGCCGCGTGCAATGGATGGCGAAACAAGAGCTTTTTCTACCAGGGCTGCGCCACTTCTTCACGTTCATCGGCGCGTTTCCCGTTGACCGCCAGGGCGGGGGACGTTCCGCAATACGCGCCGCCCTGAACTTCCTGAAAGAAGGCTGGTCGCTCGGCATCTTCCCAGAAGGTACCCGCCGCAAGGAGGGCGATGCGATGGAGGCCAGGAGCGGGGCCGTGCTGCTCGCCGTGCGTGGCGATGCAAAGATACTCCCTGTCTTCATAGGCAAAATTCCCGGCCCTATGGCCCGCCTGCAGGGCGAGAAGTTCCACGCATACGTCGGAGCCCCGTTCTCCCTTGGCAAAGATCTGAAAGGGAAGCAGCAATACGGGGAGGCGGCCGACGATCTTCTGGGCAGTATCTACGCGCTGCCGCAGCAGGGCAAGGACGTGTATCCATGAGCCGGGCTCCCCTGGTCGCCGTGGTCGGTGCGCCGAACGTCGGAAAGAGCTCGCTCGTCAACCGCATCCTGCGCCGAAGGCGGGCTGTTGTCTCAGAGCAACCTGGCACGACCCGCGACCGCACCTACGACCGGGCCGAGTGGGCTGGCCGGGACTTCGACCTCGTCGACACAGGCGGCATGGAGCCAACCGCCAGGATGGGCCTGGAGGCCCTTGTGACGCTGCAGGCCCGCGTCGCCGTGGAGGAGGCTGATGTGATAGTCCACCTCGTGGATTCCCGCACCGGCCCGACAGAGGCAGACACCGCCATCGCCCGCGAGCTCCGTCGCGCCTCCGCCACTGTAGTCCTCGCCGTTAACAAGCTGGACAATCCCTCTGATGACGCCGACAGGCACATGTTTCATTCGCTCGGGGAAGGTGAGCCGTATGCGGTCTCCGCGGTGCATGGCATCGGGGTGGGGGATTTTCTGGATGTGATCGTCTCTCTTCTGCCACGGGCCGAGCCGGATGAGGAAGAGCGCCTGCCCCGCCTGGCCATCATCGGCCGCCCCAACGTCGGCAAGAGCACCCTCCTCAACCGCCTGCTCGGCGCCGACCGCGCCGTGGTCTCCGAGCTTGCTGGCACCACGACGGACGCCGTCGCCGGCGAGGTAGTATCGGAGGACGGAACCGAACGTTACCTGCTGCTCGACACCGCAGGGGTGGGACGCGGTTCCAGAAAAGCCGGTGGCGTCCCGTACTATTCAGCCTTGCGGACCGAGGAGGCCGTCAGGCGCTCGGATGTGTCGTTGCTTTTGGTTGACGCCGTGGAGGGGCTCGTGGCCTCGGATCTCCGGCTGGCGCGGCAGATCGAAGACGCCGGACGAACGTGCGGGGTGATCCTGAACAAAAGTGACCTCGTCCCAACGGAGAGGCTGCGGGAGATAGAGGACATAGTCGCCGCCAGGATGACGGATCTCAGGCCCCCGATCCTCGGCATCTCCGCGCTCACGGGCGCTGGTGTGGATGGCGTTCTCCCGCTGGCGGCCCGCCTTTTGCGGGCTTACGGGCTGCGCCTCCCGACGCACGAGGTTGCGGAGTTTGTGAACCGGCTTGTTTGGCGGAGCGCGCCGCCTGGGGGAGTCAAGATCCGGTACTCCACCCAGACAGGGAGCGCCCCGCCAGCGTTCTTGATCTTCGCGAATCGTCCTAAAGACATCCCGGATAACTATCTCCGTTACGTGGAGAACTCCATCAGGGACCACTACGATCTCTACGGCGTGAGCGTCAGGATCAGGGTAAAGAGCAGCCGCTAGGAGGACTCGGGCCGGATGCCGAAGCCACGGAACGATGAACGCCAGCCCCGGCGCCCGGAAGACCGTATCCTCACTGTGCCAAACGGCCTCACGCTCCTCCGGCTTCTCGCCATTCCAGTCGTGCTTCTGCTGCTCCTCGCGGAAACAGAAGTTACGGATGTCGCGGCCGGGGTTCTCTTCGTGCTTGCCGCGCTCACGGACTTGCTCGACGGTGTGATCGCACGCCGCGCAGGCCCCACGCGCCTCGGAACCCTCTTCGACCCCGTGGCCGACAGGTTGATGCTCTCAGGCGTCGCCATCGTGCTCGCCGTGCGGGATCTCCTGCCCATCTGGGCTGTCGCCATCCTGGTGGGGAGGGATCTTCTCGCCCTCGTTGGCGGGCTCGTGTTCGGGGGCAGGATAAGAGTCAGCCCGCTCGGCAAGGCAGCGACCGCCGTGCTCATGGTCGGCGTGGCTTTGGTTATACTCGGGGGTGGGATTCTGGAGAGGACGGGAGGAATTATGTTCTACCTGGGCTTCACGCTCTCGCTGGCAGCGGCTATCGGCTACGCTGGCAAGCTCTCATACGCCAGCCGCCGGGGATCGGGTGGTCCGCGATGAAGGCGGTCATAATGGCCGGCGGGCAGGGAACACGACTTCGTCCCCTTACCAGCGACCAGCCGAAACCCATGATCCCCATAGCTGGCGTCCCTTGTATGGAGCACATAGTCAAACTGCTAGCCCGCCACGATTTCACGGACATCGTGGTCACCCTTCAGTTCATGCCGGAGGCCATACAGGACTACTTCGGCGACGGCTCGGACTGGGGCGTGAACATCTCTTACTCCATCGAAGACTCGCCTGCTGGTACGGCTGGCTCCGTGAAGATGGCAGAAAAGGAGCTGGATCTCCGGGGCGAACGCTTCCTGGTTATCAGCGGCGACGCGCTCACGGACTGCGACCTCGCGCGCGTCGTTGGCTTCCACGAGGAGAAGGGCTCAGGGGCCACCATGGTCCTCAAGAGCGTCGAGAACCCGCTGGATTTCGGAATCGTGATAACCGAGGAAGACGGGCGCATCTCGCGCTTCCTCGAGAAACCCGCATGGGGCCAGGTCTTCTCAGATACCGTCAACACAGGCATCTACCTGCTCGAAGCCTCTGTGATGGATGAGATCCCAGACCCCGAGCAAGACCAGTACGATTTCTCCAAGGAACTCTTCCCCAAGTTGCTCGACGCCGGACGCCCACTCTACGGCTTCATAACCGGGGACTACTGGGAAGACATCGGGACGCTGGAGCAGTACGCCAGCGCCCAGCGCGACGTGCTTGACGGCAAGATGAGCGGCGTCCGCCCACCCGGAACCCGGCTGCGCGGAAACATCTACGTGGGCCGCAACGCCAGTGTGGATGACGAAGACCTTGAAGGCCCCGTCGTCATAGGCGAGAACGTGCGGGTGGACGAGGGGGCGAGCATCAGCCCGTACTCCGTAATCGGGGACAACGTTGTGATCTCCGCCGGGGCATCCATCGAACGCAGCGTGGTCGCCGAGGGATCTTACATTGGTGAAGGCGCGCAGCTCGTTGACACGCTCGTCGGAAGATCCTCCTACGTGCAGACTCGCGCCCGCCTGCTGGAGAGATCCGCGCTCGGCGACGACGTGATCGTTGGCGAAGGCGCAACGGTCGCCCCCGACGTGAAGATCTTCCCCCACAAAACAGTCGAGAGCGGCGCGAACGTGACGCAGTCCCTGATCTACGAGACGATGGGCCTGCGCACCGTGTTCAAGGGCGGCATCGTCACGGGCAAGTTCAACGTGGATCTCACCCCCGAGTTCGTGATCCGGCTCGCCTCATCGTTCGGCACTACCCTCGACCCAGGCGCCGTAGTAACCCTTGGCCGCGACTCCTCCCTCTCAGCCCAGGTCGCCAAGCGGGCCATGACGGCCGCCCTCCTTGGGACGGGCGTGAACGTCCGCGACCTGCGTGCCGCACACGCAGGCGTCGTGCGCCACGACGTGCTCGCAGGGAAGTCGTCAGCCGGGGCGCACGCTCGGGCCGGTGAGGATCTCGACGACGTGGAGATACTGTTCTTCGCCTCGGACGCCACCCCGATGACGGAGTCTGACCAGCGCGGCGTGGAGAAGGTATTCGTGCGCGAGGAATATCGCAGGGCGCACGGGGATGGGATCGGGGAGCTGATCTACCCCGGACGCGCCGTCGAGCAGTACGTTGAGCGCCTGGAGCGGGCCGTGGATCGCGATAAAACCACCGGTAAGACCATCGTCGCTGACTTTTCCGGCGGTGTGGCCGGGCTCGTGGCGAGTCGGGCGTTTGCGCGGCTCGGGATCAACGCCGTAGTAGTCTCCGGGTTCGCAAACGCGAACGTGGTGGGCGGCGAACCCAGGGGAAACCTCCAGGATGCGCTGGAGCGCGTCGGTGGCATCGTGCCGACCGTCGGGGCCGCCTTCGGCTGCGTTGTCGGCCCGACAGGCGAGGATGTGCAGTTCGTGGATGACACAGGGAAGTTCGTTCCCCCTGACGTGATGCTCGCCTGTTTCCTGGACAGGATGCATCCCTCCCACGCGGTGTTGCCTGTCAACCTCAGCCACGGATATACAGTGCTCGTGGAGCGATCCGGCGGGGAATCCACCGAGAGCCGTACCGGCCTTGGCAACGTCGCCCTCGAAGGCGCCCGCGTTGGCGCTGACATCGCTGCCACCGGCGACGGTCGCTACGTATTCCCTTCCTTCCTTCCTGCCCCTGACTGCTTCGCCACCCTCTGCAAGGCCCTCGAAGCATTCGGCGAAAAGCCTCTCGGGGAGACCAGGCGGAGTTTTGGGGATCGGTTCGGCAACGTCGCCTGGGAACGCCTCGAATGCCCGTGGGCCGCCAAGGGGCGTGTGATGCGCGGCCTCGCCGAAAAATTCGGCGGCGACCCCGACGCCATCCTTACAGATGGTGTCAAGCTGGGCGTGGATGGCGGCTGGGTTCTGATGCTCCCTGACCCGGATAACCCTCTCTTCTACGTATATGCCGAGCCCGACCATGCGGCCGAAAATACGGATCTCGCCGCTTCAGGGGATGGAAACGGCGCCGCGCCACAGGATCTCATGCGCGACTACGTTGGGCTGGTCCGGGATCTCATCGCAGACGGATGACGATGCCCGTCTGAGACTGTACTTCAGGTTCAGGCGAAGTTATACTGCGGGTTATGAGTGATCGCGAAGGGCCTATGGGAAGGGTGTCGGAAGGGTCATTCGACCGGCGAGGGTCTGTCAGCCTGACGTCGCTCCTCGGTAAGCGTTTGGGGGAACATCCGATGTCCCATACGGGGGCCCATACGGGGGAGTGGGGGGCCTGATGAGGACGTGTCCAGAGTGCGGGGCCGCCGTTGAGACGGACATGAAGTTCTGTCCAGAGTGCGGCCAACGTTTGGATTTTGGGCAGTCCACGGTTTCCTACGCGCCGAGCTTCGATGAAGAAGAGGGCGTGGATCCCGTGGGGTCCGGGGGGACGAATGGGGCCTCCCTGATTGAGTTGGATCAGGTGGAAGGAACTGCCGGGCGTAGGATGCACGACGTGGGGGAGGAGGTGGTGACCGTGGGACGGGGTCCCGAGAGCAGCATTCACCTCGACGACGTGACGGTCTCGCGCGAACACGCCGAGGTCATGCGTGGGGACAGCGGGTACAGGATACGGGACGCCGGCAGCCTCAACGGAACCTACGTCAACAGGGTCAGGGTGGACTCCGTGGACCTGCGAAACGGTGACGAGATACAGATCGGACGCTACAGGTTCAAGTTCGTGGTCACCTGATCCCGGGAAGTCTACTGTAAGGTATGGCGCGTTTTTAGATGGGAGTGAGTCAGGGTGGACAACGGTAGCACCGGCAAAGACAGCTACACCATTGGCGAGGTAGTCGCCCGTCTGCGGCAGGAGTTTCCGACGCTCTCAGTGAGCAAGATCCGCTACCTTGAAAGAAGGCGCCTGATAAACCTGACCCGCACGCGCGGCGGTTACCGGCTCTTCTCCCCGCAGGATGTAGAACTTCTTCGCTACATCCTGACGCTTCAGGATAAAGAGTATCTCCCCCTCAAAGTTATCAAGAAGCGCATAGAAGGCGGCGCACCCGTCCCTATCTCAGGCGAGTCAGGCAACGAGTTCTCAAGGGTTCTCGAAGACCGCGTCTATACCCGTGAGGAACTGGCGGACGCCATCGAGGTAGACTCGCGCTTCGTTGACGACCTGATCTCGGTCGGTGTGATCGGCCGCCACAGTGAGCTGCGTCAGCGTGACGTGGAGATCGCGCGCATGGCCCTTGAAATGGCGAAGTACTCCATCCAACCCCGCCACCTGCGCGGCATGATGGCCGCAGTGGACCGCGAGGCCGCGATGTTCAAGCAGGTTCTCAACCCCGAACTTCGCAGTGGCGACGACGCCAGGGTTGCCGAGGCCGTCAACAAGGCGCGCCACCTTGCCTCCGTGGATTCCCGCTTGAAGGAACTGATGATGGCAAACATCTTAGACACCTTCGCCCCGTGAGCCATAGCCAGAAGCCGTCCACGGACATAGTCAGGGATCTCATCCGTAATGTCCCTGACTTTCCGAAACCAGGTATCTCATACAAGGATATAACCCCCCTGATAGAAGACGGCCAGGCCCTTCACGCCGCCGTCGACGCCCTCGCTGGCGCCACTGACCATCTCGACTACGATATGATCCTCTCCGCCGAAGCCAGGGGCTTCGTGTTCGGCACAGCCCTCGCCTACCGCGCCCGCAAGGGCCTCGTGCTCGCCCGCAAACCCAACAAGCTGCCGCGAGAGACCATCACGGCCACCTACGAACTTGAATACGGCACAGATTCCCTCGAAGCCCACGCCGACTCCATCGAGCCAGGCTCCCGCGTGCTAGTCGCCGACGACCTACTCGCCACCGGGGGCACCTCCCGCGCCATGTGCCAGCTCGTCGAGAACGCGGGAGGCATCGTGGCAGGCGTGGCCGTCCTGATAGAGCTCGACTACCTGGAAGGCCGAAACCGTCTCGCCCCATACGAAGTAGTCTCGCTCATCAACTACCATGACCCAGCCGAATAGCAACCTCCCAGAACCAGTAAACCATGCAACCCCGGCGCCCGCTTCTTCCACCTCCGTGGAACTCGAACGCCTGATCTCCACCTACCTTCGCACCCTCTCAAGTCCCCAGACCAAAAGAACGTATAATACGGAACTCAGGATGTTCGTAGTATATGTAGAGGGGAAGCTTGAGAAAGGTATACAGGAAGTAACCGCTGAGGATATTTCGCTTTACCGGGAACATTTGATAGACACATATGCGCCTGCGACGGCCGCCAAGAAGCTGGCTGTACTCCGGCGCTTCCTGGTGTTCACGTATATGAGTGGGATCACGTTGGTCAACCCCGAGGCTTTGAGGTTCTTCGCCAAGAGTCCTCGTGTCGGCCAGGATCCCGCCTATAACGTGCTAACCGATGATGAACTGTCGCGGATGCTGAGTTCGGCGCGAACATCCAGCTTCCGTGATTACGCGTTGCTTGCGGTGATGGCTGGATGTGGATTGCGGGAGGCCGAGGTAGTTGGGA
>JACDAR010000204.1 GCA_013695335.1 Rubrobacter sp. | reverse complement strand
CGCACGCGGCCCGGCACGCTCCACCCAGGTGCCAAAGACCGCAGCCGAGAGGCCAAGCATCACTATGCTGATGCTGAAGATGATCGCGATCGGTGTCAGGCCAGCCCCGAACCGCTCGACCAGCGGGTTTTTGAACACGCTGAAAGCGTAGATCTCACCTATGGAAAGATGCACCATGAGCGCGGCGGGCGGTATCAGCCACCTGTTGAAGCCTTGCCCCGCGATAGTCCTCTCCCTCGAAAGAAAACCGATAACTGCCTCCCCATCCCACCAATACGACACGCGCGATGTTAGTTTGATGGCAGGCTCGTGTCAACCGGCGATCCGCAGCCTTCGTGTGGCCGTGTTTGCGCTGTGCAATCCGGGCCATCGAAGTTAGAATGGGCGAATCAAAGAAACATCGGCACAAAGGGGTGAGCCGCATGGCTACAGCTACAGAGAAGGTTTCGGAGAACGGCAGGGCCAATGACGCCAGGGAAGTGGATACTATCTGCGGATTCTGCGGCGTGGGATGCGGCCTGACCCTGAAGGTCGAGGACGGCATCATCCAGAAGGTCGCTGGCCAGAAAGAGAACCCGTCGAGCAAGGGCGAGGCGTGCATCAAGGGCCGCGAGGGTTGGCGTCACCTGTACAGCGACAAGCGGATCACACGCCCCCTAATCCGCAAGGACGGCGAGCTCGTCCCGGCATCGTGGGACGAAGCGCTCGACCTCGTTGCGAGCAAGATGACCGAGATCAAAGACGAGCACGGTCCCTACGCGTTCGGGGCGTTCAGTTCCTCGCGCTCTACCAACGAGCTGAACTACCTTGCCGGGAAGTTCGTGCGGGAGGTGCTCGGGAACAGCAACATAGACTCATGTAACCGCGCCTGACACGCCGCCAGCGTCACCGGTCTGGTGGCAACGTTTGGAGCGGGCGGGGCGACTACCTCCTACGAGGAGTTCGAGAACACTGACGTAACAATCTGCTGGGGCTCGAACACCATGGAGAACCACCCAATCATCTACAACCACATGCGCCGCGGCATCAAGAACGGCGCCAAGATGGTAGTCATCGACCCGCGCAAGATAGATCAGGTCAAAAAAGCGGACAAGTGGCTCGGCCTCAACGTCGGCACCGACATCTGCCTGGCGAACGCGATGGGCCACGTCATCATCGAGGAAGACCTTTACAACAAAGAGTTCGTCGAACGGGCGACCGAGGGCTTCGAGGCGTACAAGGAGAAAGTCGCGGGCTACACGCCGGAGTACGCGGAGCAGATAACGGGCGTTCCGGCAGACGACATCCGCGAGGTTGCCCGCATGTACGCCACCGTGAAGAAGGCGACCATAAACTGGACGCTCGGCATCACCGAGCACCACAACGGCGCGGACGGTGTGTTCGCGCTCATCGCCCTCGGGCTCCTGACGGGACACGTCGGCAAGTACGGCTCCGGCCTCAACCCGCTGCGCGGCCAGAACAACGTCCAGGGCGGCGGGGACATGGGCGCGTTGCCGGACAAGATGGTCGGCGGCTGGTTGTGGAATGACCCGGAGGCGCACGAGCTATTCGAGGATGTGTGGGGATCGCCGTTGCCTGAAAAAAAGGGCATGAACCAGACCGAGATGATGGAGGCCGTGAAGAACGGCGACATCCGGTGCATGTACGTGATCGGGGAGAACCCCGTGCAGTCCGACGCCGACGAGCACAAGCACGAGAAGCTGTTCGGTAACCTGGATTTCCTCGTCGTTCAGGACATCCTCATGACCAAAACTGCCCGCATGGCCGACGTGGTGCTACCGGCGGCTGCGAGCTGGGCCGAGACCGACGGGACGGTCATCAACAGCGAGCGGCGCGTACAGCGGGTCCGAAGGGCAGTTGACCCGCCCGGCGAGGCTCGGGACGACGTGATGATCCTGCGGGACATCGCCCGGCGCATGGGCCACGACTGGGACTTCGACTCAGCCGAGGAAGTCTGGGAAGAGGTGCGCCGCCTCGCGCCGAAGTTCAGCGGCATCAGCTACGAGCGGCTGGAGAAGTACGGCGGCATCCAGTGGCCTGGCCTGGACGGGAGCTTCGAGGAGATCTCCGACAACACTCCCAAAGAGCAGCTCATGGCGAGTACCAAAGGCGCAGAGAACGCCGATGGCGAGGCCATCACGGTCGACGTGGTCGAGAAAAAGGGGCCAGGGACCATGTTCTTGCACGAGGAACTGTGGGCCGAGGAAGTCGAGAACCGCGCTCCATTCACCCCCGTTGACCACGAAGGCCCGGTCGAGATGCCGGATGAAGAGTACCCGTTCCAGCTAACTACCGGCAGGCGGCTAGCCTTCTATAACACGGGCACGATGACCCAGGACTACAAGAAGGTCAAGGACAACGAGGAGTTGCTGGAGATCTGCGAGGAAGACGCCGGAGAGTACGGCATCGAGGACGGCGACATGGTGCGCGTCAGTTCCCGGCGCGGGACCGTCGAGGCGGTCAGGGCACGTGTCACGGATCGAGTGCGGCCGGGGCTCTTGTTCATGG
>JACDAR010000192.1 GCA_013695335.1 Rubrobacter sp. | reverse complement strand
GGAGATCGAAGCCGCCCACGCCATCCTGTGCGCCAACGGCTACATAGTGGCCCATCTAACTGGCGAGTTCAGCCTTGACGAGACCACGGCCGGGCTCTTCCAGGGTTGGGACGGGGATTTCGATCCTGCACTCTCTGACCTCGTCCCTCTCGATCTTCTGCCACCGGTTCGTCCCGCGATGGAGGTGGCCGGGGCGGTCACGAAAGCTGCATCCGAGATAACCGGGCTGCCGGAAGGTACGCCTGTTGTACACGGTGGGATAGACGCCATCGGGGCAGCGCTCGAGGCTGGCGTCTTCGGGCCTGGTGACGGGCTCGTGGAGATGACAGGGTTCTCGACGGTTGTGATCACGGCTGCGGAGCGAGGCACGCACGTCCATGGCATGATCCACACGCGCCACGCCGTAGGCGACAACGATCTCGTACTGGCCGCGATGGTCACCGCCGGCGCCGTGACGGACTGGGGCGTGGAGTTTACCGGCTTCGACGATCCCGCCGAGTTCGACCGGAACGCATCTGAGAAGATCTCCACCCTGGGGCGGCCCGGAAGGCTGCTCATGGTCCCGGCCCTAGCCGGGGAGCGGACGCCAACCTGGGATGCCACGGCACGCGGGGCCGTGGTCGGGCTGGACCTCGATGTGGACGCTGGAGACCTCGCCATCGCCATCTACGAGGGTACGGCGCTCGGGCTCGCGGACAACTTCCGACGCATGGAGGAGGTTATGGGAGATCTCCGTCCCGTTCGCTCCGTCGGCGGCGGCTCGAAGAGCGCGGCCTGGACCCAGATAAAGGCTGACGTGCTCGGCGCGCCCGTCACGGTCCCGAAGCTGGGCCACGGGGCCGCGGCCGGTGCCGCCATCCTCGCAGGACTGGCGACCGGGATGTGGCCCGACCTGGAGGCCGCGAAATCCATAACAGTCGGGGATGGCGAGACCTTCGAGCCAGACCCGGATATGACTGATAAGTACGCCCGGCGGCTCGAACTCTACAGGGGGCTTCAGGCGGCGTTGCCCCCGATCACACGTCAACTTCAAGAAGAAACGCCGGAACGAGGAACCAGGGAGAAGAGTTGACAGCCGATAGTTTGAACGACGCAAACAGAGTAAACAGCGCGGACGACGCGATGCTGGAGAGGCTCATCTGGCTCTCGCGTTCGCTCGGGCGGCCTGAGAGGGATCTCGTTATTCTCGGAGAGGGAAACACGTCTGTGCGCCTGGATTTCGAGAGGTTCCTGGTGAAGGCCAGCGGGACATCGCTGGTGGGGGCGGATGGGCGGAGTTTCGTGGAGATGGATCTCCGGCGCACGCTGACGATACTGGACCTCGAAGATCCATCGGATGACGAGCTGGCGGACACGTTGATGGCTGCCCGACTTTATGAGGAAGACGAACTGCGGCCTTCCATCGAAGCCGTCATGCACGCCATCTGCCTCACGGAGGGCGGGGCGAACTTCGTCGGTCACACGCATCCGATTTCGGTGAACTCCATCCTGTGCTCGGATCGGGCGCGGACCCTGTCAGATGGGGCTATCTTTCCGGATCAGGTAGTCGTGCTAGGACGCCATCCGCTACACGTACCTTACGCCGACGTGGGCCTGCCGCTGGCCCGCGCGGTCAGGGACGGACTGCGCGATCACCGGCTGTGCGCCTACAGTCCGCCCAAGACCATCTATCTCCAGAACCACGGTCTCGTGGCGCTGGGACAGTCGGCTGGGGGTGTGGATCAGGTGACAGAGATGGCAGACAAACACGCCCGCATCATGGCTGGCGCCCTCGCCGCCGGAGAGCCCGTCTGCCTCACCCCGCGACAGGCTGATAGGCTGGACACGCGCTCCGACGAAGAGTACCGGCGATGGATATTGCAAAGGGGAAGGTAGGCGGCGATGAGCATGCTTGATTTGGTGGGATGCAGCGACCTCGGAGAGACCGGCGTGCTGGACATAGCGGGATGCTGTGAGATCTGTCACTCCGCCGACGTGTACTCGATGGTTCGGGTGATCGGACCTTGCCGCGTTGCGCTCGCGGGAGGCGGGGAAGCCTTCGTATGTTGTTCGGGTAAGAGAATATTGCAGATGGCATACGATCCGGACCAAGGGCCGCCAAGCGTCCTGCCGGATGAGAGAGGGGTGGAAGCGTGATCCTTGGTATAGACCTCGGAACCTCCGTCGTGAAGGCCGCTGCCTTCTCCGGCGATGGTGAAGTCCTGGCGGTCGAGGGCCGCGACGTGAAGCTGTACAACCCAAGGCCGGAGTGCTCCGAACAGGATATAGACGAGACGTTCGAAGCCCTCGGCGAAGTGGTGCGGGCCGTCACGCGGGATACCGACGAGCCCGTCGAAGCCATCGGGCTAACGGGACAGGGTGATGGCCTCTGGCTCCTCGACGAAGACGGGCGCCCCGTACGGAGGGCGATGACGTGGCTGGACGCAAGGGCCAACTCCATAGTCGAGGAGTGGATGTCATCAGGCGTGTTCGAGGAACACTACCGCAGGAACGGCAACATAACTTTTCCAGGAACTCCTGCAGCCATCATGGCCGCGCTGGCAAAAGAGGAGCCGGAGTCACTGGAGCGCGCGGCCACCGCAGGATACTGCAAGGACGTTGTGCTCCACCGTCTGACCGGAGAGCGGGCCACCGACGCCTCGGACGCCTCCGAGCCTTTCATGGACCACGAACGCCGGGACTACGACCCTTCGATCCTGGATCTGTTCGGGCTCGAAAAGTACGAACGTCTGCTCGCGCCCATAGACCCTTCTCCCGGTCCCATGCGCCCCCTGAACGCCGAGGGCGCAGGGTTGCTCGGACTTCCCGAAGGAACTCCGGTCCACAACGGCCCCTTCGACCTGCCAGCGACGGCCATGGGCGCTGGCGTCACAAGGGTCGGGGACGGCGTCATTATCGTCGGGACCACGCTGGCCTGTGAGGTGGTGGCGGATCGCGTGGACACCTCCGGTGAGCCGGGCGGCCAGACCCTGTGCGCGCTGGAGTCGAACCGCTGGCTGCGGGCGATGCCAGCTATGGTCGGCACCGCCTCGATGGACCTGACGCTCGAATTGCTCGGCTCCGAGCACGAGGAGATAGAGACGTTCCTCGCGGATAGCCCGCCCGGCGCAAACGGCGTCACGGTCCTTCCGTTCTTCTCCCGATCCGGGGAGCGCGCGCCCTTCGTCGAGCCAAACGCCCGAGGGCGGCTCTCTGGCATGACGCTCGGCACCACCCGAGCCGACGTGGTGCGGGCGGTGGCCGAGGGAGTCGGGTATGCGGCGAGGCATTGCCTGGAGGCCGCCCGTTTAGACGGTGAGATAACAATCTGTGGGGGCGGCGCGGAGTCGCTGGCGTGGCGGCAGGTGCTCGCGGACGTGTTACAGCAGCCGCTCCGGATCGCACGCCGCCCAGAGGTCGGGGCGAGGGGGGCGGCGATGGCGGCCATGATCTCCGCCGGAATAGACTTCGACCACGATGAGTGGACGCGTCCCGAAGACACCGTGCAGCCGAGCGAAGACCTCGCCGAACTCTACGAGGAAGGTTTCGACGGATATCTGAAACGGGTCGAGGCAGCCCGTAAATTGTGGTGAGCCCCGGCCAGATGGTGGAGTGAAGCGTCCCTGGCAGGGATCTCTCAGCCAGCCGGACAGCACACGGATCCTGGCGCTGACGGGAGATGTCCAAACCCTCATAGTGGCTATGCTACGATTCTTCGGCGGGATAAAGCGGACTCGGGAGGCGGAGATATTTGGAGGGGGACGCTGAAACTGTCGACGGGGGATCTGCGACCTCCGAACGCCTGAACGAAGTGCTCGGCCGGATCGATGGTGAAGAGGCGATCCGCTTTCTGCGGGATCTCATCCGCATCCCGAGCGTCTACCGTCCCGGAGACCCAGAAGGTAACGAAACCCGCGCCGCCCGGCACGTCGCCGGATACCTGGAAGAGATAGGCTTCGATGTCTCCACGGAGGAGGCCGCGCCTGGCCGTCCCAACGTGTGGGCAGTGTGGGA
>JACDAR010000134.1 GCA_013695335.1 Rubrobacter sp. | reverse complement strand
GAAGAGCGCCAGACCGATGGAGGCTGAATCGGAGGCCATGTGTCCGGCGTCGGCGAGCAGCGCCAGCGAGCCGGTCAACAGGCCGCCGACTACTTCCGCGATCAGGAAAGCCGTGGTCAGGGCGAAGACGAGCGTCAGCGCCCGCCGATCCGCCTCGCCGGAGCCATGACCTCCGTGCGGGTGGCCGTGCGAATGCTCTGTATGAGAATGTCCCGCGTGGGAATGCACCATGATCTTATTTTACTGCGCTGTCGCGAACGTCACCCGTTCTCCATCCGTCAGGATGCATAAGCCCATCCACGATGAACTCTTTCGCGCCATCCGGCCCCGTCACCCGCAGCGAGATGTGGCCGCCGTGCGGCTCGAAGAACAGGGCGAAGGTCAGGAACGGGCAGCATTCTCTCTCGGCTTCGATCATCCGGGCGAGCTTTGCGGGCCATCCTGCATCCCCGGGAAAGACGAACTCGTACCCGTCTTCCAGTTCTTTCATCCGCAACGTCCCACTGAAGATTTCATCGGCCAGCTCTCGCCGCCGATCCGCCATCTCCGATCCTGTCAGGCTGCACGCCACAACAGGCAGATTTTCCCTGCCGCGTGCTGCATTTTCTTTCTACCAGCAGCTTCAACATCTCCACCCTAGACCAGCCTGCGGCGAAAGAGCCGCAGGCCGTTCAGCGTCACGGCGATGGAAGTGCCCATGTCGGCGAGAACCGCGAGCCACAGGGCGACGAGCCCGAACGGGGCGAGCAGAACGAAAATGCTCTTGATGGCGATGGAGACCACGACGTTCTGGCGGATTATTCTCTCCGCAGCCCGCGATAGTTTCACAGCCTCGGCGAGCTTCGGCAGGTCGTCCTGCATGAGCGCGACGTCTGCTGTCTCCAGCGCCACGTCCGTGCCAGCCGCGCCCATCGCGAACCCGACGGAAGAGGCGGCCAGCGCGGGCGCGTCGTTGACGCCGTCCCCGACCATGCCAGCCGCGCCGTTTTCCCGTACGAGATCCCGCACCGCCTCCACCTTCCCCTCTGGCAGGAGACCAGACCGGTACCCGATGCCAAGCTCCCCGGCAATCCTGCGGGCCGGAGCCTCGGCGTCGCCGGTGAGCATCACTAGCTTTTCAACCCCTGCCTCCCGCAACGTCTCCAGCGTCCTTCTGGCGTCGGGGCGGACTGCATCCGCGAGCCCGAAGACCGCCAGTACGCTATCCCCGTTACCCAGCAATACCGGGGTTTCGCCTGCGTGTTCGATCTCGGCGAGCGCGGCTTCGGCGCCGTGGAGTGGGATTCCCTCCTCCGTAAACAGCCTCGGGCTCCCGATCACATAGCGCACCCCTTCCACCACGCCTTCAGCGCCCCGGCCAGCGATGGACCTGAAGTCCACGACCGGCGGAAGGTCTCCCGGGTTCCTGTCTTCAGCCGCCGTAAGGATCGCATGCGCCAGCGGATGTTCGGAGCGCCGTTCCAGCGCCGCCGCGAGCTTGAGTGCCCCGGCCTCGGCTGCGCCGTTCAGGGCCATCACGCGCGCCACGACTGGCCTTCCTTCCGTGAGGGTGCCTGTCTTGTCGAAGGCCAGGGCCTTCAGACGGCCAGCCGCCTCCAGCGCCGCCCCGCCTTTCACCAGGATGCCGCGCCTGGAGGCTGCCCCGATCCCCGAGACTACCGTGACGGGCGTGGAGATCACCAACGCGCACGGGCAGGCGATGATGAGCAACGCCAGCGCCCTGTAGAACCACTCCCCAAACGAAGCCCCGAGCAAGGGCGGCACGGTGGCCAGCACGACAGCGACGGCGACCACGACAGGCGTGTACACCCTCGAGAAGCGGTCCACCAACCGTTCGGAAGGGGCTTTCTCTGCCTGCGCTTCTTCTACGAGGCGTGAGATCCTTTGCAAAGTCGAGTCACCGGCGCGCTTCGCCACCCGCACGAGCAACCCGCCCGTCCCGTTGAGGCTACCTGAATACACAGCGTCGCCAACGCCTTTCTCTACAGGCACGCTCTCGCCGGTGACCGGCGCTTCGTTCACCGCTGACGCGCCTTCTACCACCTCGCCGTCCACGGCCAGTCGCTCTCCGGGACGGACTACCATGATCTCCCCGACAAATACTTCATCCGCCGGAACGACTATCTCGGAGCCGCCCCGCCTGACGAGTACCTCATCCGGGGCGAGCTGAGCGAGCGCGCGCACAGCGCCTCTGGTACGGTCCACCGCGTATACCTGAAGGGCGTTCCCGGCGGAGAAGAGCACAACCACGGAGGCAGCCTCGGCCCACTGCCCGATCCCCACTGCCCCGATCGTGGCCGCGCTCATCAGAACATTCATGTCGAGGTGCCTGGCGCGCAATCCCGCCAGGGCCGCCCTGAATATGGGATACCCACCGACGACGATGGCGGCAGAGTAGACTCCGGCCCGCGCCACTTCCGGCGCTCCAGCGAGCGAGAGGACGAGTCCGGCCAGGAACAGTAGCGCGGAGGCTGCGGTCAGCAGCGTCCGCGGGGTGCGCCAGAAGGGAGTATTCTCGGTCGCCCCGGATCTCCACACACCGTAGCCAGCCTTTCTGACTGCGGCTTCGATCTCCTCAACCCGCAAGGCGGTATCGTGCTGTGCGTCAAGCCTTCCGGCGGCGAAGTTCACCACGGCCCGGTGCATCCCCGGCAGGGCCGAAACGCTTTTCTCGACGGTCATGGCGCAACTCGCGCAGTCCATCCCCTCGATCCGCACCACCGTGCGTTCCGTTCCGTCTACCGGTTCGTGGCCCGCAGGCTCCCAAACAGGCGACTCCCCGACAGGCGCCTGACCAACGACGGGGAGTAGCTTCTTCGGACGGCTCAAGATGCTGCTTCCACGGTTGCCGATTCGCCGAGCACTGCGGCGAGGAGCGAATTGCCCTCCGCGGTGAGGCGATACATGACCAGTTTGCCGTCGCGCCGGGACCGGACGATGCCGTGGGAGCGCAGAATCCTCAAGTGGTGGGAGACCAGGTTCTGGGAGCGGGCGGAGATCCAGGCGAGATCGCAAACGCACAACTCTCCACCGGATTCGTCAATATCCCGAGCCTCCCGCAACGCCGCCGCCAGCGTCAGCCGCGTCGGATCCGAGAGCGCCTTCGCCCGCTCTGCCGCACCCCTGGCCACGTCTTCATGCAGAAGCGCCCCCCTTATCCCCTCAGCCAGTGGCGCATCGAGACACAAGAGATCACACCTATCATCACTCATATCTATATCCTAACGTTCGTTGATATGTTGGATTGAGGATAGCAGTTTGGCATCCGGTTTGCCAGATATGGTGTGCTACCATCGGCGGTTCAGGCTGAGTTTTGGAGGTGCGTTTTGAATGTGAGGCTGTACAACACGCAGCGGTGACCTTATGCGCGGCGGACCAGGATGGTCCTGCACGAGAAGGGTATGGACTTCGAGACCACGGAGGTGGATCTCGCCAACAAGAGCGGGGAGTTTCTCGACGCCAGCCCGACGGGGAAAGTGCCGGTGATCGTGGTGGACGGCGATTCGCTTTACGAGTCCAACGTCGTCAATCAGTATCTGGACGAGGTCACTAAGGAGCCGGAGTTGTTGCCCGAGGATGCCAGGGAACGGGCCTACGCCAGGATCTGGATGTCTTTGGCCGATGAGAACTTCTTCCCTGCTGTCTTCGGGGCGAGCGTTGGACGCGAGCGGGGTTTCTCGGAAGAGAGGATATCGAATTCCTTCGAGAAGCTGGAGAGAATTCTATCTTCCCTCGAAGAACAACTGGATGGGCGAGAGTATCTCACAGGCGAGTTCTCGCTCGCAGACGTGGCCCACGCTGGGAACTTCGTCCGCCTGCGCGAACTGGAGGAGAAGGGTGATGTTTCCCTCGGTAAGTACCCCAACGTGGCGGCCTGGATGGGGCGCATCGAAGCCAGGCATAGCTACCTGGCAGCCGCCTGATACAGAGCAGAGTTCACCGCGCAGCGTGCGGCTTCCCTGCTACCGTCGAGATCATTGGATGGGGAGCGGCGAGCCGCTAGCTGACCGTCTGGTTTAGAGTGAAGGCTCGGTGTCTTCGCAGGCCTCGACGCACTCCCGATTGTCCCGGAGCAGCGCCTCTCCAAGCTCGACCATCTGCAGGACGCGCTCGTCAGAGATCGAATAGTAGGCATTGCGGCCAGCGCGGCGCACCCGCACGTATCCGCACCAGGAGAGGCAGCGCAGGTGGTCCGAGATGCGCGGTTGCGGGGCGCCAAGCTCTTCGACCAGTTCCCCGACCTTCATCTCGCCCCGCTGCGTCAGCAGCACCAGGATGGAGAGTCGGGTCGAGTTGGCGAACCCATTGAAGAGCTTCGCCAGCAGGCACATATCCTCGCTCTCGCGGCCGACCTCGATCTCAAATACCGACTCGCGTTCGACAAGATTCTCTTGCATTTCTTACTCCTTCCACGTCACAATTCACTATACCGCCGATCCCTTTGAATGTATACGTTATTACACAAACGTAATTGCTATTACACTAACATCCCCGGAGATTCAGCTTTCCGCCGAATAAAGATCTACTTCGGGCACTCTATTTCCTGTCGAACGCGGCGTGGGCAGACGCGAGATCCCAGGCCGCGTGGCCGACGCTCTCGAAGAGCACCGGGCCAGACTGGGCCCCAGTCCACGAGAGCGCTTCGTCGAGCGATGTAGCGTCTTCCCACCGGAAATCGTCAGCCTTCTCGGCCAGCAGGAGATCCCCGGCCTCCTCTTTCGCGCCCTCCACGGTGTCCACGACGACTGTCGAGCGGGCGACGAAGGCTGCCGGTATCTCCGCCGCCTCAGGGGTGAAAGAGCCCACAGCCGCCACGAAAGCATCATCGCGTATTTCGGCTGGCAGCACTGGTTCATCGCTCGTAGTTGTGGTGGCGATGAGCGTGGCGCTCTCCAGCGTTTCGGAGGGATCTTCCACGATCCGAGCCTCCATCCCGAGGCTATGTGCGTAATCCGCGAGGGATTCGGTTCGCCCACGGGTGCGCGAGATGAGGAAGACCTCAGTGACGCCGAGCCCGGCCCTGAAGGCTTCGAGGTGGGAGCGTCCCTGGGCGCCCGCGCCGAGGATCAGGAGCGGACCATCACGGCGTGGGGCAAGCTCGCGGGCGGCGAGCAAAGACAACGCGGCGGTACGCCGGGCCGTCACCGTCGCGCCGTCCAGGATACCGAGTCGCTCGCCTGTTTCAGTGCGTATCACGACCACCTCACCCTGGATCGTGGGCAGTCCCTTCTCAGCATTATCGGGATGTACGGTGACCAGCTTGGTGATGGTGAGATCCTCGTCCGCCGCAGGCATCGCAAGCAGCGTCCCGCCATTCTCGCCAGGGAGCGGCAGAATGGTTCTCGGCGGAGCTTGAATGTTTCCATCACGAAGCGCCAGCGCCGCGTCCCTGATGGCGTCAGCGAGCGCCGGATACGGAAGGAGTTGGGCGGTCTCTTCCGGGCTGAAGATACGGGTCATGAAACCGCCTCGAAAGGTGGCGCGAAGTGGAAATCTCCGGCCACGCCTGAGAGCGCATCCGGCGTGAGCTCCAGCGCCATGAAGGCTTCTCCGGCGTGGACCGAGTTCAGGTTTTTGGCGAGATCCGGCGAGAAACCGAATCGCGGATAGTAGCCGGGATGACCGAGCAGAACGACGATGTTGTCCCCGGCTTCGGCGCAGTGTCCGAGTCCTTCCCGGATCATCGCGGAGCTGATTCCCCGGCTCTGGCGTTCCGGGATCACGCCGACAGGTCCGAGCGCGAGGGCTGCGACATCTTCTTCGCCTGTGTGGATCACGGCTTCGCTGAACATGATGTGGCCGATGATCTGCCCCTCTTCTTCCGCGACCAGGGAGAGCTTCGCATATCCTTCGGCGCGAAGGCTGTCCACCAGACGCGCCTCTTCCTGTCTGCCGAACGCCCGAACGTTGATGGCCCTGATCCGGAAGATATCGTCCCCTGTTTCGTGCCGGATCTCCAGGCTCATAGCAGGCGTTTGGGGGAGAAGATGTCTATGGGATGGTTCGTGGAGCCTTCCGTCGCGAGATCAGCCAGCATCTCGCCGACCACGCCGCAGAACTTGTATCCGTGGCCGGAGAACCCGCAGGCGATGGCTACCTGTGCGTAATTCGGGTGCGCCGAGATCACGAAGTTCTCGTCCGGCGTGTTCGTGTACATGCAAGTCTTCGCCCGCAGGAACTCACCGTCGAGGGCGGGGACGTGATCCCTGAGATAGCCGCGTATGTGTTCCACCTCTTCATCGTGCACGGTGCGGTCTATGGTATCCGGCGTACAGATCGGGCCGACACGGAAGAACGCAACCTTCACACCGTCCGCTGGATCGTCGTGGGAAGGGAAACTGTAGAACTGCACGCTGTCGTCAGCCTCCCAGATCCAGATCGGCACCCGCCCGACCTTGAATCGCTCCACACCGCCCCGCGGCATGAACCAGAACTGCACGAGCCGCTGTACCTCCAGCGGAAGTCCCAGGTCAGCGAGCAACTCAGGCGCCCACGCGCCGGGTGAGATCACGAGCCGCCCCGCTTCGTAGACGCCTTCCTCCGTCGTGACCCTCACACCCTCACCCGAATCTGATGCCTCCCAGGAAACGACCGGTTCCTCGAAACGCAGGTCCGCGCCCTTCGCCTCCGCCGCATCGAGGTGCGCCGCGACGCCCATCTCGGGACGGACGATGCCAGCCTTCGCCTCATAGAGCGCCGTCACGCCGTCTCGGGGCTCGAAGATCGGGAAGTGGCTCCGGATCTCCTTCGCACCAAGGACTTCGTATTCCAGTCCCCACTCTCGGGCGCTCTCGATGCTGCCCATGACTGTGCGGGCGCCCTCCGGCCCTATCATCAGGCCGCCGGTTATGGTCATGAGATCCCGGCCCGTCTCCTGCTCCAACTTCTCCCAGAGTTCGTATGCGTGCAGGGTGAGCGGGACGTATGAGGAATCCTCGAAGTACGCCTGGCGGATGATCCTGGAGCCGCCGTGGCTGGAGCCCTGATCGTGCGCCTTCCCGAACCGTTCCAGCCCGAGCACGCGCTGCCCGCGCCGAGCTACGTGATAGGCTGCGGCGCTACCCATCCCGCCGAGACCGGCGACTATAACGTCGTAGGTCACGGACTCACCCTTCGTTTCGCCAGACCCCGACTCGCAAGATGTCGAAGTGATGATCGTAAGTCCACACTGGCAACTCAAGACGCTCGCCCTGTACCGCAGTCACTGCGTCGAACATGCTCAATCGCTGATCCGGGTACTCGGAGATCAAATCCGCTGCTACCTCGTAGTCCTGGTTGGAAAGATTGATCATGGAAGCCTGGCTACGGATTTCGTCCAACCAGGCTTGGGCCCGCTTTGTGCCCAACCTGTACAGAATCAGCGAGTAGCCTTCGCACAAGACCGGGATGGACACCGCCACAGATAACCTTTCAGAGTTCAGACGCTCCATGTCTTCCCTGGCTTGCCCGAACCTGCTATCGCGCGGGTCGAGCGCGGCGTAGAGTGGGCCGGTATCAGCGAGAACCGCGTTCCTCAAGAGTCTGACGACTCTGCCAGATACCTGTCATGGTTCATGCTGACGTCGCTGGCCCCACTATCCTCCGTGGCGGGGGTGATCTCGAACGGCCGGAACGACTGACCGGACGGGAGCCCTCTTTTTGCCAGATATTCCCGAAGAGCTGCCTGGACAACCGAGGTAAACGCTGGAGGTACTTCCTGAGTACGCCGATAGGTCTCCAGCAACCGGCTCAAGTCATCGGGAAGCGTTACCGTCGCACGTTTCATACCAGCAGTCTAGCATGGTCAGGTGATGCTGGTGAAACTGGTGAACAACTTACTCAGGCAGGCGGAAGTCGAGGTCGGACGGGGTCTCCGCGATGTCCATCTGGGCCTTCTGGAGCTTGCCCGCGTAGTCCCAGTTCATCGCCTGCCAGCGGGTGAACTGGTCGAGCACCCAGATGCCGGAGAGGCGGCTGCCGTTGCCTGACTTGCCGTTGCCTCCGAACGGGAGGTGCGCCTCGGCGCCGCTGGTCGAGTCGTTGACGGAGAGCATCCCGGCGGAGTTTCGCTCCCGGAAGCGCAGCGCGTTCGTGGCGTCACGGGTGTAGATCGCGGCGGACAGGCCGTACCCGTGGCCGTTGGATAGCTCGACCGCCTCGTTGAAATCCGAGAATTTTGCTATCCCGATGATCGGGCCGAAGGTTTCTGTGCGGTAGATCTCATCCTCCGCCGTCACCCCATCAACGATGGTCGGGTGGCAGAAGATTCCGGCGTCAGGGTCGCCGACGAAACCTTCCCTCGGGTTGTCCTTGGTAATTCGGCCTGTGCCCGTGGAGCCGTGGGTGGTGTGGTGGGCTTCTATCAGGTCGAGCCATCCCAGGAAACGCTCGTGGAACTTGTCGCTGATCATTGGTCCGTAGAGAACTTCCCCTGTCGGATCTCCGATTGGCGCTTCCTCGACGGCTTTCGTGAGCTTCGAGAGGAACTCGTCGTGGATGGATTCGTGGACGATCACGGTCCCTAGCGACGTGCATCGCTGCCCGGCGGTCCCGAAGCCGCTGAACAGCGCGCCTTCGACTGCGAGGTCGAGGTCCGCGTCGGGCATCACGACGAGCGGGTTCTTGCCGCCGAGCTCCAGGCACGGATTTTGCAAGTGACGACCGCA
>JACDAR010000115.1 GCA_013695335.1 Rubrobacter sp. | reverse complement strand
AGCAGCAGCGCGAGGCCAGCCACTACGAAACAAACCAACCCCATCACGAACGTTGCGGGATCTCGTATCAGGATGCCGAATGAGGCGACGATGCCGGGAACCCACCATAGAACGAAGAGCAAACCAGCCCGGCGTACCTTGGAATCGAGCGCCATGAACACACCAAACACGGCGCCAGCCACCGAGGGCACAAGCAGAAGCACTCCCAGTATTGTCAGCAGAACCTTCACCGGGCTATTGTACCCGCCTATTCCAGATTCACCGGCGGCTCATTTCGCGCCGGTACGACTTCATCCTGGCAAGAAGGTCATCCCATCCGTGGCCGGGGCCTTCGAGGCGGTTGCCGTAGAGCGAGAATTTGTGGACCAGCTCGTGCAGCGCGCTCGCATCATCCGAGATGCAAAGGGGATCAGCGACTATGAGAACCTCCCAGTCCTCATGTTCCTTGATGTTGTTTATTGCCTCTTTGAGAGCGGGTTTGTGGTAGAGGAACTGGCCCGGTGCTTCGAGGTCTTCATACTCGACGGCTATCTCGTGTCCATGCCTGGATGCGTAGGCAATATCCGAGGCCCGCTGTTGTTCGCGGGAAGGTAGCCCGCCATGTGGGTCAGTCCTTATGTAGAGGGCCGCAAGTGACACGGAGCGCGAATGATAGCACGCGAACCGTCTGATAATATTCAGTCGGGCCAGCGGTGCTACGCTCAGCGAAGCTGGCGGTGCGTCGGGACGTGGCGCAGTCTGGTAGCGCACTCGGCTGGGGGCCGAGTGGTCGCCGGTTCAAATCCGGCCGTCCCGACTTCCGGCTCTGGCCGGACCCTACACGCGAAGTTTACGGAAAGGCCGAAGATTTTGGACACACTGTATCTGCTGCTCGGCATCATTGGCTTCATGGTCCTCATCGCGGTCTTCTTCTTCGGGGGATTTTTGATCCTCGACTTCATCTGGGGCCGCCGCGGAGGCGACCTCTAACCCGTCTCTGGGTCCCGGATCTCTGATGCGGGCAAGCTCTCCCATCATCTTAGCTTTGTGATTCCCGCGCTCGACGGTCTCAGGGTGGTCGAGATCGAATGCCTCAGCCTGCACGAAGCCCACGACGAGGAACGCCTATCGCGCGTTCGCGCGAGGATCGAGGCCGAAGGCGTTCAACGCAACCCGGTGATCGCATCCCCATTCGGCGAGAATTACCTTGTCCTCGACGGCGCCCACAGGGTACAGGCCCTCAGCGGCCTCGAAGCCAACCTCGCCCTGGTCCAGATCGTCGAGCCACCAGCCTTCACAGAGAGCTGGGCGCACCTGGTCCGTGCGGCTGGCATCGAAAAGCTCCGAAATACCGAAGCCGTGGAGATGTCCGAAAGCAAATCCGGGAACGACTGGCTGGCTGAGGTGGAGACCGCGGAAGGATCTCGGCTCTGGCTTCGTTCCCGCGAACGGGGATTGTCTGCTGAGGTGCGGGCTTTGTGGGGTATGCAGGGAGGTTATCCCAGAGACGGTGAGGTGCGGCGCGTCGGGGCTGACGAGGAAGTGAAGCCCGTGGGGGACGAGGCGATCGTGCGTTACCGGGCTTTCTCTCCCGGGGAGTTGATCGAGGTGGTCCGCTTCGGGGCGATCCTCCCCGCTGGGATCACACGTTTTCGGATAGATGAGCGCGTTCTCGGCGTGCGTTTCCCCCTCACGAGCCTGCGTAGCAAGGATACGGCAGCCACCAACACGGACCTTCGCGCCTTCGTGGAAGAACGCTGGGGGGAGAACCGCATTCGGCGGTATGCCGAGCCTGTGGTGCTCTTCGAATGAAGTCCTGACTGAAGTTTATGCATCAGAGTTTCAAATCGAAATTGCTATGTGCTAAATTGCAAGCGTGGCAGAGAGATGCGGCCCTCCAGTAAGGATAGGAGCTACCGGCCCTCGACTCCGCCTACTCGATTTGCCCCACATTCTCATGTATCCGAACTGATGGAGATGATGTTTTGACAGCCACGGTAGTGCTCGGCCTCGCGTGGGGTGACGAGGGCAAGGGGCGGGTCTGCGACGCCCTGGCCTCGGACGCTGACTACGTCTCGCGTTACTCCGGCGGGAACAACGCGGGCCACACGGTGCGGGTTGGCAGCGAGGAGTTCAAGCTGAACCTCGTACCATCAGGCATCGTGCGCGAGGATGTGGTTTGCACCATAGGCAACGGGGTCGTGGTCAACCCCGAGGCGCTCTGCGAGGAGGTTCAGGCGCTTGAGGCGCGGGGTCTCAGCGTGCGCGACAGGCTCAAAGTGGACGGGCGGGCGCACCTGATCATGCCCTACCACATAGCCCTCGACTCGCACCGGGAACTCGCGCTCGGCGACGCCCGTATTGGCACCACGAACCGCGGCATCGGCCCGGCATACGAGGACAAAGTTGCCCGCTACGGCATCAGGGTCCAGGATATCTCGGACGAGGGGATATTGAAGGCCAAGCTCAAGGCGGCGCTGCGCGAGAAGAACGCAATCTTCGAGAACGTCTACGGCGAGAAACCTTACGAGGTGTCGGATCTGGCATCCTGGCTACTCGAGTACGAAGACTTCATGGCGCCGATGATCTCCGACACGGGAACGTTTCTGAGGGAGGGGCTGGAGAACAGGGAGAAGGTTCTGCTCGAAGGCGGTCAGGCGACGCTCCTGGATAACGACCACGGCACGTATCCTTTCGTCACCTCCTCCAACCCGACTGTGGGCGGCGCGATAGTGGGGAGCGGCATCTCGACGCAGTACCTGGAGTACGTCGTTGGCGTCACCAAGGCGTACACGACGAGAGTCGGGGATGGGCCGATGCCCACGGAGTTGTTCGACGAGACGGCGGAGACCATCAGGGAGGCCGGGCACGAGTACGGAACCGCCACGGGACGGGCGAGGAGGGTTGGGTGGTTGGATCTCCCCGCCGTCAAATGGGCGGCTTCCCTCAACGGGATCACGCACCTCGCCCTCACGCTTCTCGACGTGCTCTCCGCCGTCGAAAAGGTGAACGTCTGCGTCGGCTACGAGATAGACGGCAAGCGGTTCGACGGATATCCGATGCACCAGACCGACCTGCACCACGCGCGCCCGATCTACAAGGAGCTTCCCGGATGGGATGGGGACATCACGGGATGCCGGATGAGGGTGGATCTCCCGCGCGAAGCGAGGGAGTTCGTGGAGTTCGTGGAGGCTGAGATCGGGGCTCCCCTCTGTATGATCAGCGTCGGTCCCGAGCGCGAACAGGCGATAGTCGAGAGGATTGCTGTCTAGTGAGGGTGATGGTAGTCGGAGGCGGGGGACGGGAGCACGCGCTGGTCGAGGCGCTGGCCGCGAGCCCCCTCGAACCGGAGATGTATGCTACGCCAGGCAACCCGGGCATAGCCCGCATCGCCCAGACCGTTGACATCCCGGCCGACGCCCTGACTGACCTGCGGGACTTCGCCGCCGAGCACGAGATAGACCTCACGGTGGTTGGTCCTGAATCTCCCCTGATCGGGGGCATCGCTGAGTGTTTCTGGGAGGCCGACCTGAAGGTGTTCGGGCCATCGAGGGCTGCCGCCCGCATCGAGGGTTCGAAGGTTTTTGCCAAGGAGGTAATGCGCCACGCCGGGGTGCCGACAGCCAGCTTCGAGGCTTTCGACCTGGAGGCGCCAGCCGTCGCATACGCGCGTTCGCTTGACCAATTCCCGATGGTGGTCAAGGCGGATGGGGCTGCGGCTGGCAAGGGCGTCACCATCGTCCGCGACAGGGATGAGACTGAGGATGCAGTGCGGGCCGCTTTCTCCGGGAAGTTCGGGGCCGCGGGTGAGCGGGTGCTGATCGAGGAGTACCTTG